>JAFEFW010000169.1 GCA_018240405.1 Pseudomonadota bacterium | reverse complement strand
CATTGCGCTGGCATGCGGTCGGACGAGCGTATTCGTTTCGGCCGGCGTGTGGCTATGAAGCCAGCAGCCGTCGCGCCTCCGCGGCGTCCGCGGCGATCTGTGCCTTCAGTGCGTCCAGGCCGGAGAAGCGGATTTCCGGCCGGATAAAGGCGTGCAGCGCGACGGTGACCTCCTGATCGTAGAGATCGCCGGCAAAGTCGAACAGGTTGACCTCCAGCCGGCTCTCAGGCCCGGCGTTGACGGTCGGGCGGCGGCCGATATTGGCGACGCCCTTGTAGAACGTGCCACCCTCGGTGCGGACCGTCACGGCATAGACGCCGCGCGCCGGCTCCAGGTGCCGGCCAAGCGGCACGTTGGCGGTCGGAAAGCCTATCGTGCGCCCGCGCTTGTCGCCATGCGTCACCGGACCGCGGATCGCCCACGGACGGCCAAGCTCGGCGGTTGCCCGCTCGGGATACCCGTCCTGCAGCGCCCGGCGGATGCGGGTGGACGACAGCGGTCCCTGCGCATCCGTCACCGGTGGCACCAGCGTCAGGCCCATGCCCAGGGCCTCCGCCCGGTCGGTCAGGAAGCCCGCGTCGCCGCCGCGGCGGTGGCCGAAGGCGAAATCCTGGCCCGAGGCCAAGTGGCGCGCACCTAAACCCTCATGCAGAACGCTGGTGATAAAATCCTCGGCCGTCATGTGGCTGAAGCCCTGGTCGAACGGCAGCTCGTACAGCAGCGCCACGCCCAAATTCTCAAGTGCATCCGCCCGCTCAGCGGACAGCGTCAGGCGGAACGGCGGATCATCGGGGCGGAATACCTCACGCGGGTGCGGTTCGAATGTCAGCACCGCCAGTGGTGCGTCCGGGCGGGCAACATGGGCGGCCTTGATGACCGAGGCGTGGCCAAGGTGAACGCCGTCGAAATTGCCCAGCGCGATCGTCGCGCCGCGCGCGTCAGGCGGCAGGTCCTGCCAATGATGGAAAATCCGCATCAGCCGCGCGTGGGCACCAGGACACAGGCTTCACCGTCGATCACCACTTCCTCCTTCACCAGACACCAGGTGCGCAGTGTCGCCCGCTTTCCCGCCGGTTTCAAATCCGTGATCTCAACCACGGCGGTGACCGTGCTGCCGATGCGCACCGGTGCGCGAAATCGCAGCGACTGGTTCAGGTAGATCGTGCCCGGCCCGGGCAGCCGCGTGCCGAGCAGCGCTGAGATCAGGCCGGCAGAGAGCATGCCGTGGGCAACGCGGCCGCCAAAGCCGGAGCGGCGCGCGGCGGCGTCGTCGAGATGCAATGGATTGCGATCGAGGGAAATCGCAGCGTAGCCCTGGATGTCGGCCTCGGTAATGGTCTTGGACAGCGAGGCGGACTGGCCGATGCGAAGCTCCTCGAAGCAATAACCCGTGGTCATCCTTGCCGTCCCGCCCTAGGCTGCCAGGTCTGACCCTTAGATGACGCCGATCGGGACGGGTGCGACACGTTGCACCCGGCCGTGAAGCCGTTGCACGAAGGAGTGAACGGATGCCCGCAACGGACATTGGGACTTCCGAGGATCTGCTTGCCGAACTGTCGCACTGGGTTCGGCTGGAGACACCGACCACCGACGCGACATCAGTGAACCGGCTGATGGATGTGGCGGAGGGCGAACTGACCCGCGCCGGCGCCGCCGTCACGCGCATTCCCGGCTGCGGCGGGTTCGGCGACAACTTGGTCGCGCGAACGACCGGCAGCGGCAAACCGATCCTCGTCGCCGGCCATCTCGACACCGTCTGGTCGCTCGGCACGCTGGCGCAGATGCCCTACACGGTGAACGGGTCCAAGGCACACGGACCAGGCATCTACGACATGAAGGCCGGCAGCTTCCTGGCGTTCCACGCGGTGCGCTCAATCCTGCGCCAGGGCGTGAAAACACAGCGGCCGATCACGCTGCTGCTGACGCCGGATGAGGAGGTCGGCAGCCCGACGTCGCGCTGGCTCATCGAGCAGGAGGCGGCGCAGGCAGCGGCGGTGCTTATTCCGGAGCCTGCCGGCGGCGGCGGCGCCTGCGTCACCGCGCGCAAGGGCGTGGGGCGGTTCGCGCTGCGGATCGAGGGCCGCGGCGCGCACGCCGGCACCAGCTTCGAGGATGGCGCATCCGCGGTAGTCGAATTGTCGCAGCAGATCCTGGCGCTGCACCGGATGGTGGATATCGAGCGCGGCATCACCATCAACTGCGCGCCGGTCTGGGGCGGATCGCGGCCGAACGTGATCGCGCCGGAGGCCGGATGTGAGATCGACCTGCGGGTGGCCAACGAAGCCGATGGGGCCATGATGGAGGAGAAGATCCTGAGCCTGAGCGCGCGCACGCCCGGCTGCCGAGTGACGGTGGAGGGCGGCATGAATCGCCCGCCCTATGTGGAGACGCCGGACATCACCGCGCTCTACCGCCAGGCGCAGGCAATGGCGCAGCAGGTCGGCGTGCCGCTGCCAAAGCAGTCGCGCGGCGGTGGGTCGGATGGCAATTTTTCCGCCGCGCTGGGGGTGCCGACGCTGTGCGGCCTGGGCTGTCCCGGCGCCGGCGCCCACGCCTCCCATGAGCACATCCTATGGGAGCACCTGTCCCGCCGCGCCGCCCTGATGGCCGGGCTGCTGGAGACACTGTAACTCGGTGATCTCCGTGGGGTGCTTTGCGGCCTCCGTGTCGGCCTGGATTGTGGCGTTTCCGCCGGCGGGAGCTTGCCGGAGGGTACCCCACGAAGCAGCACGAAAACCCAAACATTGGAAACACGTTGGACTTGTAACTGAAGTCTTGTACGTCCGGGTCCTGGCTACGCCTGGAGGACCGACGGCATGGGATATCTGAGCGACGAGGAACGGGAAAAGCTCGCTCCGGCCGAGGACCTGCCGCACCGGTTTCCCATCCCCACGCAGATCGTTTCCAGCGACGAATACTTCCCCGAGCCACAGACGCCGCAGCAGAAGCAAGTGGAGGCTCGGCTGGCCGACCTCGGTGACCGCCTGGCACAGAAGCAGGGCCTCAGCCGCCGCCGCTTCTTCCAGACCGCCGCCGGAATGGCCGCCGCATTCGTCGCCATGAACCAGGTCTATGGCCGCCTGTTCGATGCCAGCGAAGCCGAGGCGGCCACGCCCGAGATGGCGAATGAGCGGGCGCTGAAGCTTTCTGGCCAGGACGTGTTCGACGCTCACACCCATTTCCTGCGCGACGACACGCGGCTGATGGATTTCGTGGCGATGCGCCAGGCGGTGGGCCGTGCGGGCTGGAACCAGGCGCTGGGTAAGAAGGAACAGACACTGGCCGACCTGAAGTTCGACAATTACTTCAAGGAAATCTTCCTCGACAGCGACACCAAGGTGGCACTGCTGACCAACGCGCCGTCCGATGTCCCGCAGGATTGGTTCCTGACCAATGACATGGTGTTCCAGACGCGCGACCGGGTGAATAGAGAAGCGGGCGCGCGCCGCCTGCTGGCGCATTACACGATTACGCCAGGGCAACAGGGCTGGCTGGAGGGCATCGACCGCGCGATCAGCGAGTTACGGCCCGATGGCTGGAAGGGCTACACGATCGGCGACAACACGCATAAGGCGACCAGCCTGTATCCCTGGCGGCTCGACGATGAGAAGCTGATGTATCCGGCGTATGAGAAATTCGTAAAGGGCGGCGTGAAGAATGTCTGCATCCACAAGGGTCTCTATCCGCCATCTACCGAACTGCACGTACCGTATCTGCGGCTGTATGCCGATGTGAGCGATGTCGGCAAGGCAGCGAAGGACTGGCCGCAACTGAACTTCGTCATCTACCATTCCGGCTATCGCCATGTCGGCGGTGATCCGGCCATTGCGATGGAGGAGTGGGAGGCAACGGGTCGCAGCGCCTGGGTCAGCGACCTGGCGGAGATTCCAGCAAAGTACGGCGTCAGCAATGTCTACGGCGACCTGGGACAATTGTTCGCCTACACCTCCATCGCCCAACCACGGCTGGCCGCCGCTCTGCTCGGCATCCTGGTCAAGGGCCTGGGAGCAGACCATATCATCTGGGGAACGGATGCGGTGTGGACGGGATCGCCACAATGGCAGATCGAAGGCTTCCGCCGCCTGGAAATCCCTGACGACATGCAACAGACATTCGGCTTTGCACCACTGGGGCCCGCGGATGGCGCAGTGAAGCGCGCGATCCTGGCGGAAAACGGCCTACGCATCTTCGGCTACGACCGGCACGCGGAACTGTCGAAGCCCGACCGCTTCGCCGCAGTGAAGGACGCATATTTGCGCGAGGGCGCAAATCCCAGCAACCTGCGCTACGGCTATGTGCGGAGGGGGTAATGGGGATCCGGGTGCATAATCTGTACTGCGACGCGGACGGCGAATCGCACTGGCGCGACGTCCAGGTCGAATGGGCGCAGGAAGGGCCCGAGGGCAAGACCTCGCAGCGCTTCCCAGCCAACGGCATCATCTTCCGGCAGACCCAGGCGGAGCATGACCGGCCCTGGCATCCGGCGCCGCGGCGCCAATACATCATCAACCTCGATGCGGGCGTGGAACTGACGGCGAGCGACGGCGAAGCTCGGGTGATCGGCGCCGGCGAGGTGATCCTGGTGGAGGACATCACCGGCAAGGGCCACCTGTCGAAGTCGGTCAACAAGCAGATTCGGCACTCCATTTTCGTGCCGATCGAATAACGGAAGCAAGGGAGGAAACAGGCGATGCGCATCCACAACATCTATGTCGACGATGCCGGCGAGACGCATTGGCGGGATATTGAGGTACAATGGGTCGAAGAACGCAACGGCAGCAAACTGTCCGCGCGCCTGCCGGCAACCGGGATCATCTTCCGCGAGACCAGCGGCGACTACGATCTGGACTGGCATCCGGCGCCGCGACGGCAGTACATCATCAATCTTGACGCCGGGGTCAGAATCACCGCGAGCGACGGCGAAGCGCGCGAGATCGGCGCGGGCGAGGTCATCCTGGTCGAGGATGTGCGCGGCAAGGGTCATCTGTCGAAGTCGATCGGCGGCAAGATGCGGCATTCCATTTTCGTGCCGATCGATTAGCGCGGGCGCGGTCTCCTGCTGCCTTGGTCCAGAGACAGGAGAAGCCGAGGCACAGTCGTGGATGGTCGGCCTGCGCCGACCACGACGCCTGGGGCGCTGGCACGCCTCAGGCATCACACCAGCCACGTCGACTCATTCTCGCCCCAGGCCCGCCCGTCCTGCAGCATCGTCTCCAGCAGGCGAAACCGTTCCACGAGAAAATCAATCACCAGCCGCGTCCGCGGCGGCAGGTGCCGGCGGGACGGATACACAAGATACGCTTGCCGCCGCTGCGCAACAAAGGTTGGCAGCAGGCGATACAGCCTGGAACTGCGGATATCGTTCACTGTCAGCGCATCGCCCAACAGTGCGATCCCGTAGCCGGACAGCGCCGCCTGCCGTGCCGCCATGGTGTTGTTTGAGCGGAACGAAGACCGGACCTCGACATCCACCTGCCCGTCCGGGCCATTAAATACCCAGTGCGCGCTGTCCGGCCCGTTGTCCAGCACGATGCAGGTGTGGCGCGACAGGTCGCTCGGATGCGACGGCGCGCCGTAGCGCTCCAGATAGGCAGGCGCCGCAACGGCGGATGACCCCAGCGTCGCCAGGGCGCGCATCACCAGCGAGGTGTCCGACCCTGGCGCCGGCCCCAGCCGCAGCGCCAGGTCCAGACGCTCCGCGACCAGGTCGTCGATGCGTTCATTGACCACCAGGTCGACGGACAGGCCGGGGTGCCGCTGCAGCAGATCGGTCAGGTCTGGTGTCAGCAGCAGCGCCGCGCCGACCGGCACCCCCATCCGCACCACACCGCTGATGCTGCCGCGCTGGCGCCCGAACGTCTCCTCCAGGTCCGCGGCTTCCTCCAGCAAATGCCGCGCGCGCGTCAGCAGAGCCTGGCCGTCATCGGTCAGGCTGAGCTTGCGTGTCGTGCGGTGCAGCAGCCGCACACCGAAATGCGCCTCAAGCTGGGCAACCTGCCGTGTGACGGCAGACTGACTGGTGTTGCCTTCACGCGCGACCGCGGAGAACGAGCCGGTCTCCACAACACGAATGAAGGTTTGCAGGCCGCTAATCAGGTCCATCGAATCCGAATATGGCAACGAGACGAAGTTGCCAGGGCACATTGGGCCGTTACCGCGTCCTGGCAATGCCAATCCGGAATGGCCGCCTGGCACGGGCTCGGGCTATAAGGCCCGCGCCACCTTGAGCCCTCGGCAGGCTTCGGCGCACACTCCCGGTATGGAGCCAGCAGCCGCCTATCTCGATCCTCGCTCCGGCGCGACCTTTGCGCTGGAGCAACCGCGCTGGTGCGGACCGGACCATGCGCCATTGCTGCTGACGCCGCTGCCGGGCCTGACCCGGGCACAGATCGATCGCACCATCCGCAGTCTGTGGCGCTACAGAGCCGCATTCCCTTTGCAAACCGACGCGCCGATCACACTGGGCGAAGGCTGCACGCCGCTGCTGGAGACGCACATCAACGGCACGCCGGTGCGGCTGAAATGCGAGTGGTTCAACCCGACCTGCAGTTTCAAGGATCGGGGCGCCAGTGTCATGCTGTCGCTGCTGCGCGCGCAAGGCATCAGCCATGTGCTGGAGGACAGTTCCGGCAACGGCGGCGCGGCCGTTGCCGCCTATGCCGCTGCCGGAGGCATGCGGGCGACCATCCTGACGCCGGCCTCAACCAGCCCAGCGAAAACCGTGCAGATGCGCGCCCATGGCGCCGCCGTCGATCTGATCCCGGGTAGCCGGCAGGATACGGCGGACGAAGCGGCCGCGCGCGCCACGTCGATCTTCTACGCCAGCCACAACTGGCACCCGTTCTTCCTGCACGGCACCAAGACGCTGGCATACGAGCTTTGGGAGGATCTGGGCTTCAGGGCGCCCGACAACATCATCACGCCGTGCGGTGCCGGCTCGAACGTACTCGGCTGCGATATCGGCTTTTCGGAACTGTTGCGTGCGGGGGAAATCGACATCATGCCACGCATTTTCGCCGCACAGCCCGCCAACTGCGGCCCGATTGCGGCGGCGTTCCTGGACGGTGCGGATGAAGCCGTCCCGATCGACATCCTGCCGACAATCGCCGAGGGCACCGCGATCGCCCATCCCATCCGCCTGCGCGAGGTGCTGGGCGTGCTGCACGCCACCGATGGCGGCGCGGTCTCTCTGACCGAGGCGGAGATCGCGAAGGCGACGCTCGATCTTGCGCGGATGGGCCTCTACGTCGAGCCGACTTCGGCGCAGGCAGTCGCGGCCTTTGGCAAGCTGATCGGCGCGGGCGCAATCACAGCCGAACAGACCACGGTCATCGTGCTGACCGGCAGCGGCCTCAAAGCGACACCGCGCGTGGCGGAGTTGCTGGGGATGGCGCTGTGATCATGATGCGCCCCGCATCGGCGGGAGCGTGTCCCCCTCCTGGTCGTGTCGCGCCGGCGCGTCCAATTGCACCGGCTCCGATGGTGCGGCCCACCACCAGCGACGTGCCGCCCCTGGAGTTCCGGACGAGTCGGCACAGGCTCTCCGCCGTCATGGCGGGCGAAGGCCCGCCATCCACGGCTTTGCCGCAAAGGCGCTGTTTCTGCGCGGGATTCTCAACCGCAAG
>JAFEFW010000168.1 GCA_018240405.1 Pseudomonadota bacterium | reverse complement strand
AGTAAGGGGGCGATGCGGGGAACGGCAGGCCGCTCTTCGAGGAGAAAATCGAAATATTGCCGGAATCCGACAGGCTGTCACCGAACGCGTAGATCACGCTGTAGGGCGGCGACGGTGCATTTTCCGGCATGGCCTATCCTCACCTGTGGGCTTCGCCGAGTTGCGTCGCCTTCCAGGGACCGGACATGGGCCGCTACGGTATGACCACGAGGCTCCACGCGGCCTTTTGATCGGCCGTCATGGCGATGGCCGGGTTCACTGCCTCCGGCCAGGACCGGTTGGGACTGTCTGTTTGCGGGCCCTGGTTACGGCCGGCACCTACCGTCCCGGCAGAGCGATCCGCCGTCCGGCACCCTTCGGCAGCTCCGCCGGCGCATACGCCGCCACTGCCTGCTGGAGCGATGCCAGCACGTCCGGCGGGAACGGCGCGACACGACGAATACCCATGTCGATATGCAACGCCATCAGTTCCTGTGCCGAAGACCGCTCACCGCTGTCGGCATGGAACATCTCGTGGAAATAATGCAGGCGCTTGCTGTCGCAGCCTAGCAGCCAGGACTTCACCAGCAGCCGGTCGCCCTCGTGCACCTCGCGCTCATACAGCGTGTGCGTCTCGGCGGTGAAGCAGGAGTTGCCGGATGCCTCCCGGTATGCGTCGCCGATGTCCAGCTTCGCATAGAACGCATCGGTCGCCTGGTCGAACACGACGACGTAGTAGGCAAGGTTCAGGTGGCCGTTGGAGTCGATCCACTCCGGCCGGACGACCGCTTCCGTCTCAATCACAGGTCTGCTCATGATGGGCGCACCTTGTTGCCGCGCCGCCGCTCGGTCAAGTTGCCGCCATGGCTACGATAACGCTGCGGCACGACGACACCGACGGACTGCCGCCCGGCGCGCGAGGCGCTGCCTTCCTGACCATCACCATCGCCATCGCGGTGTCCGTCCTGGGCAGCATCATCGCCAACATTGCCCTGCCGTCGATGACGCATGAGCTGGGCGTGACGCCGGCGGAGTCGATCTGGGTGGTGAATGCCTACCAGCTTGCCGTGGTCGTCTCCCTGCTGCCGCTGTCGGCGCTGGGTGACATTGCCGGCTACAAGCGTGTCTACATGGGCGGGCTGATCGTGTTTACGATCGCGTCGCTGGCCTGCGGCCTGGCGGACTCGCTGTGGCTGCTGGTCGCGGCGCGCGTGCTGCAGGGGCTGGGATCGGCCGGCATCATGAGCGTCAACACCGCCCTGGTCCGCTTCATCGTGCCGCGTGACCGGTTGGGCCGCGGTGTTGCGACGGTGGCGCTGGTGGTAGCGACGTCCTCAGCGGCCGGGCCGAGCATCGCGGCGGCGATCCTGGCGGTGGCGTCGTGGCACTGGCTGTTCCTGGTCAATGTGCCGTTTGGGCTGCTGGCCTGGGTGCTGGCGGTGCGGTCGCTGCCGATGACGCCGGTCTCCGGCCACCGCTTCGACTGGATCAGCGCCGGGCTGAACGCGGCAACGTTCGGGCTGCTGCTGATCGGGCTGGACGGGTTCGGCGAGCACAGCGCGCGCCCGGTGATGGCCGCGGAACTTGTGCTGGGTTCAGTCGCCGCCGTGGTCTTCATCCGCCGCCAGCTTCGCATGGCGGCGCCGATGCTGCCGGTGGATTTGTTCAAGGCGCCGGTGTTTGCGCTGTCGGTTGGCACCAGCGTTTGTTCCTACGCCGCACAGACGATCATGTATCTGGCGATACCCTTCTACTTCGCCATCGCCGGCGGCATGTCGCAGACCCATATCGGCCTGCTGATCACGCCCTGGCCGGCGGTGGTGATGATCATCGCGCCGATCGCCGGGCGCCTGTCGGACCGCTACCCCGCCGGGCTGCTCGGCGGGATCGGCCTGGCGGTGCTATGCGCCGGGCTGCTGACGATGCTGTCGCTGCCGCCCGATCCGCCGGCCGCCGACGTGGTCTGGCGGATGCTGCTGTCGGGCGCCGGGTTCGGCTTCTTCCAGTCGCCGAACAACCGCGCGCTGATCGCCGGCGTGCCACGTTCGCGCAGCGGGGCCGCGTCCGGCGTCATCTCCACCGCGCGGCTGACCGGCCAGACGCTGGGCGGCGTGATCGTGGCGATCATTTTCGACATGCTGCACGGCGACGTGGCAGCGAGTGCGCATGTGGCGCTATGGGTGGCGGCGGCGTTTTCCGGGTTGGCGTGCGTCATCAGCTTCCTGCGGCTGACGGCGCCGAATCCGCTGTAGGTCACAACAGGCGCCGCAGGTTCCGGGCGCTGTTCAGGACAGGTTCAACACGGACTGCATCGTCGGCGGGCCGATTGCGGTAACGCCGGAACGCCCGTGCGAATCCCGGCGGCGCAGAGCTCGCCCTACGCAGGTCAGTCAGCGTATTGGCGCGGCGGTATGACTTGCGGCGGGCGACTTGGCGAGCACGGCGCGCCGGACGAGATCGATATGCTCGCGCAGCGTGTACACCTCACTCGCGAAGCTCTCCGGGATCCTGGTGTGCTCGACGGCCCGCTCGATACCGTCGAGATCGGATAGCCATTGTTTGAGGGGAAGCTCGCCCTCGCGCGCCTGTACGTCATGCTCGAGCACGATTAGCTGGCCGTACCATCGATAGATGCGGCGGCGCACGCGCCAGTCCGCGATCTGAGGCAGGAACCGCAACGGCGGCAGGAGTATGACCAGCAGCGGCACGACGATGATGATGAACCGCTCGAGCACGGTTGCCACCCAGAACGGCAGGTAGCGATAGAGCAAGCTCGGCCCGAACCGACTATGCCGCACGGCGTCGGGCGACACGGGAATGTCCACCAGGTCGATATTCGGGAACTCGTTCGGCGCCTCGAAGAAGCCGCGATCGTTGTGAACGTCGCGGATCACTTCCAGCAGCAGGTTGACGATTGCCGGGTGGACGGTGTCACGCGCGACAAGCATCGCCTTGGTCGCGAGCAGGGCGGTGTCGCGCGGCGGTATCAACGGAACGAATTCGATGGCGCCGGCATGCAGCGTCCGCCGCGTGATGAACGTCAAGCGCTGCGGGTACGCATCGGCTTGCGCGAGGCCGACGAGCTCGAGATCCGGATCGGTCAGCGCGGCATGCAACGCCGCCCCCCGCGGGCCGGTGACGATCATCGCAACATCAATCTCGCGCTCCTTGAGCGCCGACACCGCGCGCCTGGTCGGAATGGAGAGCAGCGTGGCGTTTTCAGCAGTTACCCCACTGGCGCGCAGCAGCTGGGTGGCCAGCATGTTGGTGCCGCTGCCAGGGCTCCCGATCAGGATCCGCTTGCCGGCGAATGCGGAGAGCGCGTCGGCCGCCTCGCCGCGCCGCGTGAAGATCCACAGCGGCTCGTAGTAGAGGCTCGCGATCATCACCAACGAATTGGCTTCCGGGAACGCCGCCACGCCCCCTTGGATCAAGGCGAGGTCGACGCCGGACTTTGGATCGAGCAGCAGTCGGTAGTTCTCCGCTGCCCCATCGGTCATCCGCTCCTCGAGGATGACCCCCTCGGCCGCCAGTGCCGCTTTGTAGCGCTCGGCGAACTGGTGATAGAGCCCGGTCGCGGGCCCCGAGGCGAGGACGATCCTGCGCGGCGGGATCGGATCGATGAAGCGCAACGTCACCCACAGGCACAACACGGCGAGCAGTGCGGCGACGAAACCGGTCAGGACAAGGCCGCGCCGGGAAGAAAGGAAGGGTTGCTTCAAGCGTCGCAGCGAGGCGCCCGGAGCGTTTGGCGGGGGGCGGGCACCGTCGACGTTCGACATCACGACGGCTGCCGACCGGCGATCCTGGCGTCCACCCGGCGCCGATGCTGCCGCAACGCCGACGCGAGCCGCACGATCCGGAGGCTTCGGCCAGGCGAGAAGCGATCGAGGGTCAATGGCAAAGGCTCCGATCTCGCAGAAGCCGGCGGTCGCAATACGGAAATTGCTTTGCCGCAACAGGAGGCGCCAACGGCAACGCCTACCAACAACGGTGTCACAACGAACGTTGCCGCGGCAAGCGCGCCGGATCCCACCTTTGGCCTGCTCCCACTCAGCGAGAACAGTCTGAGAGCTCAGTAGCCGGTTTGGGCCGCAAGCAGAGCGGCGGCCGTTAAGCGAGGAGGCAGGGATATCTGTCGTTACAGTCGAATCAAAGCCCGTCGATCCCAAGTTCGACGCCATCAATGCGTCTCATGAATCCCGCGATCAACGGTTGCCAAGGATCGCAGGTTCATGGCTCGAGGAGAGGGCGACGGTCACGCGTTCCGGCCGCCCCATTTCGACGATATCTCTTCTCGTGCGAAGGCAGGCTCCGCGTGGGCTGGATGGTGCCGGCGCCGGCGCCGCGGTGCGTCTGTCAGCCCCCAGGCCCGTCCGTCATGATGTAGCCCATCAGCTCACCCACGTTACGCTCCAGATCCCGGATCGTTTCCTTGACGACGTCTCCGATCGAGATCACGCCCACGACCTTGCCTGTGTCCAGCACCGGCAGATGGCGAAAGCCACGCGTAGCCATCAGTGTCATGCAGGCTTCCAGAGGGTCCTCTGGTCCGACTGTTACAGGATTGCCGGTCATCACCTGGCTCACCGGCGTCTGCTTCGCATCGAGCCCCGGAAGCAGTACTTTGATGGCGCAGTCACCCTGCGTCACGATACCGACCAGCACGTCGTCGTCGATGACCAGCACCGACCGGACCCGGTTGTCGCGCATCAGGCGCAGGGCCTCCACGACCTTGTCACCGGATCGAACGCGGATCAGCACGCCACTCTTCTGGGCCAGCACTTTCTTGACTGTGTTCATCGATATCCTCTCGTGGGTCGCTCCCGATGGAGACTGACATGCACCGGCCAACGTGACGACCGCGGGTCAGTCCAACGAAACGTCCGGATGCCGTCCGTCGCGGCCCTATCGCAGCACTGCTGGACCGCCGGATGGGCAGTCGGCTTCCCCATGGTCCTACCAGCCTAAGGGTGATCCGGCAGAATTTGCAACGCCGGACGAGCCTGGGTGATGCCCAGGTCGGGTAGATGGCAACTCAAGAATCCAGATGTCCAAGGTTGTTGCTCCGAATTCCTTCCATTCAGAAATGACAGTTTGAGCGTCCTGTATGACGCGACCGAGGAATGTCGCAGCTGTCCGCCGTCCCGGAATTTGTCGGCTCTGATCGATCCCATCGGTCAGGCGCGCAAACACCGGTGCCGCGTCCACGGCAGGCCCGCTGGCAACGCCTTCCTGCACCTGAGGGCGCAGTTCTTCCGTGTCCAGAGCCTCAAACTTGCGGCGAAGGCGCAAGCCGCGCAGGGCGTCCCGGACCACCTCGCTGACACTGCCATAGTCGCCCGCTTTGACGGCGGCGCGCAGTTCCGCCGCATGTCCGCGGTCAGCGCGATACTGAGATTTTCGACCCTGGCCATGCGCGCATCATGCCGTTACGCGCGGCTGGTAGTACGATTTCCCACTGGCCGCGCGGGACGGCCGCGCCACTACGGCGCCGCAGCCGGCGCTACCGTCACAAACACGCGCACGCTGCCCAGCGGCCGAGCGACGATGCTGAACTCGTCCTTGCCGGCATAGCCGGGCGCGGGCGTGTAGTAGAATGCACTGCTCTCCAGCACGACGCTGCCATGCGCCGGTTCGGATTTCAGCGTCAGGCCGTCAAACGGCACATTGTTGCCGCGGGTCAGGCGCGTGCCGCAGCGCGCACCGGTGTTCACCACCGTCATATAGGCGACCGTGCCCAGGGCGTAGGCGGTCATGCCCTTGAACGGCGGAACGCTGCAAAGCGACGTCCCCGGGCGCGCGGCGACCTGCGGCGAGGGCGCCGGCACGGCAGCCCCGGACGGAGGGCGTGGCGCCGCCAGTGCCTGCTGGATCGTCGGAACCGGCGGCGGACCACCCGGCGCGGGAGCGGCGACCGCTGGCTGTTGTGGTGCGGTCGCTCGCGGCGCGTCCTGCACCGCCGGACGGGGCGCGGCCACGGCGGGGGCCGGGGCGCCGGGGCGGAAGTAGAAATCCCCCTCCAGTGAGCTGGATTCCCATGGAATCTGCGTACCGTTCGTCGCCGTGCGGACATCGCGGCGCACGCGGGAGAGCATCTGCCGCACCTCCAGTCCCGGCGCATCGATATGGCGCAGCAACGCGGTGGTGAAGGGGCTGTCGTCGCCGGCGCCGTCCTCGGCGGTCTGGCCGGGAGCGGTGGCGTAGACGATCAGCGTACCGGTCGCGTTCGCGTTGGTGGCGGCCAGCCCGCGCGAGGCCACGCCGCGGTCGGTCGATCCTATGCGCAGGCGGAACGGGTTGTCGCGGCAGGCATCGACGAACAGCATGACCACGTGGGCGCCGCCTTCAAGCTGCGCGGGAATCAGGTCCAGCGGCACCGTCTCGAACGGCACGTCCCGGACCGTGCGAAGGTCCGCCGTCGCCGGCACCAGGTAGTTCTGGCCGCCAAACTCCATGGCGTGGCCGGCGTAGAAGACCAGCGCGACATCGGCATTGCGCGCCTTCGCGCCCAGGCCGCGGATGGCCCGCTCCAGCCCCGGCCGGTCGGGGTCGATAATCAGATCGACATCGAAACCGAGCGCTCGCAGCTTGGCGGCGACGGCGCGGGCATCGCGCGGCGGGTTGCGCAGCGCCGGCACCGCCTTGTAGCCGCCCACGCCGACGACCAGCGCGACACGGGACTGCTGCGCGGTCGCGGCGCCGGCAAAGCCCAGGCAGAGCAGCATCACCAGCAGCATGCCGGCAACGTGGATGCGCAGCGCACGATCCCTCCGCCGCTCCACCGTGCTGGTGCAGGGCGGAGGGATGGCGGTCATGCCAGGCCGGCTACGCCGCCTCGGCAAGCTGGCGGGGACGGTAGATGGCGATGTGCATCGCCTGGATGATCGGCGTGGTTTCGTTGGCAACCACCATGCAGTCGAGCTCGACCCATTTATGGCCCTTGTGCTCATAGTTGCGCGTGACCTTCGCCCGCACGTTCAGCGTGTCGCCGATCCGCGCAATCCCAAGGTTGCGGACCGTGCTGCCCATGTGGATCCACGCCGGAAGCACAACGTTGTGGGTCAGCACCCAGTTGCAGCAGCGCAGGATCGTGCCGGGATGCACCAGGCCCTCGCGCGCATAGATCGGGTCCGTCTCGCGGATATCCGAAACATCCTGCGCCTGCCATTCCGCCGTCACCGGCATCGGCTTCATGCCAAGCCATTCGCCGACAGGAATGGATTGTTCGCTGGCCGCGGACCGTTCCGCGCGCGGCGGCACCAGCTTGTAGTCGGACAGCGACGGCGCTTGGGGCAGATTGGCGGGCAGTCCGGCGCGGCCGGTGGCGCACAACACGCCCTCACTGTGCACGCTGATCGACATGCCGTCAGAATCCTCGCTGCCGGTGACTTCGGCGATGGCGCCATCATACACGGGCTTGCCAAACTTCGCTTCGCCGGTGCCACGCTCCAGCCACGCCCGGCCCCATGTCTGCAGCGGCAGGTGGGTCATGTAGGCATAGACATTGACGCCGCCGACGAAGCCGCCCTTGAAGCCGAAGCGCTGGGCGGTGGCGTCATCGTGGATCTTGTTCTCCGACGCGGTGGCGGTGTTGTAGGCGGAGACCTGGTAGGGGGCGATGGACATGGGACGCTCCGGTTATTGTTTCAG
>JAFEFW010000167.1 GCA_018240405.1 Pseudomonadota bacterium | reverse complement strand
AACAGGAAGCGGCCCTGTGAAAGGTGGTCGATGGTGGAGACCATCTTCGCCGTAACGATTGGGTCGCGCTGCACCACCAGGGCGATGCCGGTGCCGATCTTCAGCGTTGTCGTTACCGCCGCCGCCTGGTTCAGCGCCAGGAACGGGTCGTAGATGTCGTAGTACGGGCGGGGCAGGGGGCCGCCGCCAGGATACTCCGACAGCCGGGTCAGTGGAACATGCGTATGCTCCGGCACCCAGAGCGACTCAAACCCCCGCTCCTCCAGCGCCTTGCCGAGTGCGGCCGGCTGCATCGAGTCGGAGGTGAAAAACATAACGGCGCCGATCTTCATCGCGATCCTCCCCTGATCGCCGCCACCCTGAGCAACACGTGCACTGTGTCAAGCTCCGTGCGGCTCCGCGGCATACTCAGCGCGCTCCGCGTCGGCTTGATTGGGCTTGAGCAGCACCAACCGGCCTCGCAGTGGGACCTCAGCAATCAGTCCGACACGGACGACACCCAGTGTGTCACTGAGTTACACGGAGCGGACGGCCGGAAAGACCTCCTCGGCGATCAGTTGCATCTGTTCGTTCGCCAGGCTGGCAGGCATGCCGGCCCAGTGGATGCCCAGCACGAGCGTGTTGATGGCGAACCGCTTCCGCAGGTCCAGGATCTGCTCTGTCACCTCGGCAGGGGAACCGAACAGAAAACGATCGGCGATCAGTTCGTCAAAATCGAGGTCGAAATGGTCGCTCGCGGGCATGACCTTGTCCTGCCCCCAGTCGCGATACGCCTTGTATTTTACTTCCAGGTACGGCCGCGCCAGGCGCATTGCCTCCTCACGGGTGCGGGCGACGAAGGCTTCCCGCATCATCGGCATCTCCTCGGGAAACGGCTTGCCGGCCTCGTCCAGCGCGCGACGGTAGACGTCGAACTGCCGTGTGGTCGTATCCAGCTTGTTGTGCGGGTTGATGAACCAGGCATCCGCCATCCGGGCGGCGCGGCGGATGCCGACATCGGCGTTAGCGCCGATCCAGACGGGGGGCATCGGCTTTTGCACCGGCATAACCGTGCAGTTGGCATTGTCGAGCTTGAAGTAGCTGCCCTCCATCGTGACAAACTCCTCCGACCAGAGGCGCTTCACCGCGGTCAGGCACTCCTCAAAGCGCTTGCCGGACTGTTTTTGGGTGGTTCCGAACGCGTTGAACTCGACCTCGCGGTAGCCGATGCCGGCGCCGAAAATCAGCTTGCCGTTGCACATCACGTCCAGCGAGGCGAGTTCCTCGGCGACATGCAGCGGGCTGTGCAGCGGCAGCAGCACCACACCGGGAATCAGCCGCAGCTTGGGTGCGACCAGAGCGACCTGGCACAGATAGGGAATCTGCTGGATATACTGGAACGGGTACGAACTGTAGTGCGAGCCCTTGTTGATCAGGTCGTAGCCGAGATCCTGCGCTAGCCTGGCAGCGTCCAGATCTTCCTGCAGACGGACGCGCATGTCATCGCCCTGGGCGTACTGGCCGCGGATGATCAGGCCAAAGCGCATCGGTTCCTCCCGTCAATCGTGTGCCGGGGGCAGGGTGGACCGTGCGGAGGCGCTGTCAAGTTGTGATGACCCGTACAGATAAACGGCCCGCCGCGGGCCGTACTGTTGCCGATGAGCGGGACGCGGCTCAGTTGGGTCACGGCCTGTACGGCGGATAGGCCGGGGCGTAGCCCGGACCCGTGATGATCGGGCTGGTCGTTACGGCATCGGCAGGCGGCGCCGGCGGATCAATCCGGTCGAAGAACTGATCCATGCGGGAGATCGGGTCCTGTCCTGATGCACAGCCACCGAGCAGGGCGGTCGTGAGCATCACGACCGCCCTGCCAAGCCTGTACGCGGTGGTTCGGATCAATAGTGGCGGGGCGCCGTCAAGGCGCCGGCGCCGGCGCCGCCGGCGCCGCCAATCAGCGCGCCGGTGCCGGCGCCGAGGCCGGTGACCGAACCGAGTGCAGCGCCGCCGCCGGCACCGATCAGGCCGCCGGTCACTGCGCGCGACCCCCGGGTTTCGCCACAGCCCACAAGCCCGGTGCTGGCGCAGAGAAGCACGGCCAGCGCCATAAGAGTACGCGTCGTCATGAAACTGTTCCTCCGTTGATCGTCGCCGTGGGGATTGCGACCTAACGGCGCCAATCCCGCCCGGTTCGGGCGTTCAGCGGAATGTGTGGCTCAGCCGCCGGGGACGTGCAGGCGGTCGCCGCCGACGCCCTCCAGCGTGTTGCGCAGGGCGGAGAGCAACGCGACGATCGAGGGCGCGGCTCGCGGTGGGCGTTTGGCTGCCGCGCGCTCCGCCGTTTGATAGAACCACCGCACGGGCCGCAGATCGGGATCAGCTCGCGTCACCGTGATGACGCCGGCACCGGTGGCGATCGTGATTGCCCCGGCGTCGACCCGGACCGTCCCGGTGACCTCCCACAGGACAAGGCAATCCAGCAGCAGGGCGCGAAGCTGCGCATCGTTCATGCGGTTACCAGCGGCGGGAGGCGTGGACGCTGCCTCCCGCCCGTGCGGCGTCACAGACAGGGATTGGCGATCATCGCCGGGTCAACCTTGCGGTGAATCCACTTGCCGTGGCCCAGGCTGCCCTTGAACACGCCGTTTTCCACGGCGATCTGGCCGCGCACCACGGTCAGGCAGGGCCAGGCTTCCATCTGGCGCCCTTCCCACGGCGAGTAGTCGGTCTCGTGCATCTCCGACGCCTTGACCACCCGCTTGTCATTGGGGTCGAGCACGCAGATATCGGCATCGGACCCCGCGGCGATGGCGCCCTTGCGCGGATACATCCCCATGATCTTCGCCGCGTTGGTCGAGACGAGGTCGACATAGCGCCGCAGCGAGTAGCCGCGTTTGCCGACCATTTCGGTGTACATCAGCGCCACACGCGGCTCGACGCCGGCATTGCCGCCGGTGGTGTCGTCGATGCGCACACCCTGCAGTTTCTGCTTCAACGTACAGCAGATTTCGTCCGTGGCGACGCAGTTGATCGAACCATCCAGCGTACCTTGCCAGAGCGCGGCATGATCCTCCGGTCCCTTCAGCGACGGATAGGTGTGATAGATCTGTCCGTTCGGCTTCTTGTAGTCCTCCTTGTTGTACAGCATGTACTGGTGCAGCGACTCGCCGTAGATCGGCACGCCGCGGGCACGCGCCTCGGCAATCGCGGAGACGCCGGTCGCGGCCGAAACATGCATCATATACAGCGCCGTCCCCGGCACCTTTTCAGCCAGGCGGATAATGCGGCGGAACGATACGTCTTCGGACAACGTATTGTGCACCTCGGCCATGTTCTCGAAGCCGGTGCGGCCCTCGCGGATCAACTTGCCATACATGTGCATGACAATGTCGTTGTCCTCGGAATGGATCACGCCCATGCCGCCATTTGCCGCCAGCACCTGGAAAATCTCCCAGATGTCGCCGAAATCAACCATGCGGCCTTTGCGCGACGGGGTGATGTCCGTGGTGAAGATCTTGACCGTCGGGTAGCCGGCCTGGATTGCCTCACCGATCTGGCCGGGCAGGTCGAGCGGCAGCGCGCCTTCCACCATCAGATGGGTTGCATAGTCGCAGGCGCAGTGGCCGACCCAGTCCTTGTCGCGCTGCTCGATCGCATCCCGCACCGTCGTGCCCTGCTGCGCGCGGGTGAAGTCGATCATCGTGGTCGTGCCACCATGCACGGCGGCGACGCTGACGATCTCCGGCCCCTGCGTCAGTGTTGCGGTGCCGTCGGGCGAGGGCAGGTGCCATTTGCAGTGCACGTGCGGATCGATACCGCCTGGCATGACGATCTTGCCGGTGGCGTCGATGACCCGCACGCCCTGCGGTACTGGCAGGCTGCCTGGGGCTGCGACGGCGGCGATCTTGTCGCCGGCGATCAGGATGTCATGCGCACCGACCCCCTGCGGCGTCACCACGGTATCGCCGCGAATAACCAGATCGACCATGATTGTTCCCCCGTTGCATCTGGCCGCGTCGTGCGCAGCGTGCGGCATCGTTGCGCGTCTCCGGCTATCGGGCAAGCGGTGGCGGAGAATCTTGTACCAGAGGGCGTCCGGAGCGCTCATCGCGCCGGAGACCTGCTGGATCGTTTGGCTGGTCCTGACACACGAGCGCAACAGGAAACCAGTTCAGCCGATGGCGTGCCATCGGCACAAGCTGCGACGGCCTGCAACCTTGGCGGGAAAGCATCTGCAACTTTGGGCTTGATGGCGTGCCGCTCACGTGTCTCATATCGCCTCAACGAGTTGTGAGGTGCGCATGCGTAAGCGTTTCGCCGCGTTGGTGCTGGTGGCCACTGTTTCCGCTTGTGCCCGGTTGTCGGGTCCGCCCACGAGCAGCTTCAGCGTGTTCTTTCCGCCTTATTCGGCGGAACTGGATCAGGATGCCCAGACGGCCATTCATAATGCTGCTGCGTTTGCCAAGAGCCGCCCGTCGGAGCCCGTCATCCTGATCGGTTATTCCGCACCGCCTGACCCTGGCAAGGACGTGCCGGGCCTGTCCGAACTGCGGGCACAGGCCGTCAAGACCGTGCTGGTCAGCGACGGTGTGAACCCGAACCGTATCTCTGCAATTGCCAAGGGGATTACCGACCCGAAGGCAAACATGCCGGAGCTGTCCGTGCGCCGTGTGGATATCAGCGTGGGCGCCCTGCCGCCGGGTTGATCGTCGCGTGGCGGCTGGCCCCGGCGCGGAGTTGGGAGGGCCCCCGCCGGGTCATCCGTTGACCCTAGCCGCTACCCAACCCCGTCCGAACCAGGCACTTTGCGTACCGATAGCGCAGCATGCGGGTTGGCCTCGCGAACAGCCGGCCTGGCGCTGCCGCACGTGAATAATCCCGCCTCATCGGCTCTTCATGATCCATGGTCGTCGCGGTGAGGCACTCCGGAACGGATCGGTGATGAAAAGTCGCGCATTGTTCGTCGCTGCTGTCGCGCTTCTGGCGGCTGTTTGCTTCACCGTCGCGTTGCGCGGCGCAGACTTCTTCGAGGACGATCTCTACAACACCGGCACAATTCTCCGCAGTGCCGCGGCAAAGACCGGGCCGCTGCTGCAGACATCCATCGCAGCGGCGTATTACGCACAATACCCGGTTGTCCGGGCTGAGGACTGGCACCGCAGCTTGTCGATGCTGATCGCCAGCGCGAGTGTGCGGCTCACCGGATCATCGACGGTGATCGGCGTCCTGCATTGTGGGTATCTGGCGACCTTCGGCACGCTGATGTTTCTGCTGATCCGGCGGGCGGCAAGCGACGGCCCATCGCCCGTCGATGCCGAGCGGACCGGATTGCGCGCGAACTGGATTGCCCTGGCAACGATCGCGGCTGTCATAGCGAGTCCTTACGGTTTGCTCATCCTGTCGCGTACGGCAACTGATGACATACCGTCCGGGTGCCTGGTCCTGGCCGGGCTGTGGTTGGTGCTGCGTAGCGAATTTCCCACCGCCCGCGCCGCCGCCGCCGCAGGCGTGTTTTTCGGCGCGGCGTTTTGGGCCAAGGATTTGTGCCTGCTCTGGACCGGCCTTGGGTCGCTGATCCTTCTGGTCGGGCTGTTGCGGGGGCGCCCGCGGCTGACCATCGGGCGGCTGGTGATTGCCGCGCTGCCCGGCCTCTGCGCCGCCGTGGTCGCTGGCGGCAAGCTGTTGTGGAACCATGCGGATCTCGGAACATTCCTGCCGTCGCTCGCGCTGACCGAGAACCGGATCTTCATCTTCGGCCGCTTCACCGGCTTCGATCCGCATTTTCCCTATTATCTGCGCGGCGACGCGCGTCTCGACAGCGCCGTAGCGCTCGCCGGCGGTGTGCTGCCGGCGATCAAGGCGGTGATCGCGCTGCAACTGCCGGGGCTTCATGCGCTCGCCGACGAGTTCGCGCCCGTCCTGCCGCTGCTGATCGCGGCGTTGTTGATCCCCCGGCAGTTTACCGCGGAACGGCCATTCCTGGGCCGCCTTGGCAGAGCCGTGGTGACGATACTTGCTGTCTACCTCGTGTTTTGCCTGACCGGTGCGAGCACTGTCGATCAGCCGCGCTACTGGATCGTTCCGGTGGGTCTGGCTTGCGGGCTCGGCCTGATCTTCCTGCTGGACGTGTGGCGGCGTATGGCATTCACCGTCCCGCGCCTGCGGGCGCTGGCCGGCGCGGTGGTCTATGCCGTCAGCGTCTACCAGTTTCCCTCCGCCTATTTCGGCCTGCGCAAGGCACCGCTGATCCCGCCGTCCGTTGTGGCCTGGGTGCAGGAGGCACTGGCCAAGGGCAGCCCCGAAGACACGGTGGCGCTGAACGGGCGCCGCGCCTTCTACTACTACGGCTTGACCGGCGATCGCGTGGTGACGATCTGGCCGGCGGCTCTGAACGCGCTAACCCCGGACGATGAGCGGCGGTGGCTGTCGGATTACCACGTGCGCTGGGCCGTCTTGCAGGATAGCGATACGGCAACCAGGGTCGCGCTGGAGCGGATCGGCTTCACAGTTGTACACCAGGATGCGGGGTACCTCATGCTTCAGCCGGGCCGTTGACCCTGCGCCAGGTCGGGCGGAGTCGACCCGGACCGCTCGGCCAGGCCCCGTTATGTCGATGGCGTGAAATTCAGCCTGCGTCACCGGTTGGGCCTTCCGGTCTGTGGACTGCCGTGCCACTGCTGACTGAACGGACTTGCCATTCGCGGAGGCTATGCGTGCAGTTTTCAGCAGACCATGCGGCACAGGTCGGGTCGATCCTCGCCGCGGCGGCGCGCGAGGAGATCATGCCGCGCTTCAAGGCGCTGGGCGACGGCGCAGTACGGCACAAGAGCTCCGTCTTCGATCCGGTCAGCGAGGCCGATGAGGCCGCCGAACGCTTCATCACCGCAGCGCTGCGCGATGCGTTTCCGGGCGCTCTGGTGGTCGGTGAGGAAGCGACGGCCGCCGATCCGTCATTGCTGGAGCAGGTGGGAGAGGCCGATCTGGTGTTCGTGGTCGATCCCATCGACGGCACACGCAATTTCGTTGCTGGCCTGCCGCTGTTCGGGGTGATGGCCGCCGCGATCGTGCGCGGCGCCGTGGCAATGGGGCTGATCCACGACCCGGTGTCCAACGACACCGCCTGGGCGGTAAAGGGGCAGGGCGCGTGGCTGTCGCGCGAAGGGCGCGATCCGCTGCGTCTTCGGGTTGCCGCGCCGGGCCCGCTGGAGCGCATGGAGGCGATCGCCGGCACGCACTACCTGCCGCAGCCATTGCGGCACACCGTGCTGCATAATCTGCCGAAGCTGGGATCGTCCACGTGGCTGCGCTGTTCGGCGCACGAGTACCGGTTGGCCGCCGGCGGGTTCTGCCACGTGCTGTTCTACAACCGGCTGATGCCATGGGACCACGCCGCCGGCTGGCTGCTGCACCAGGAGGCGGGCGGCTACAGTGCGCATTTCGACGGATCGGCTTATGTGCCGGCGCACACCACGGGCGGGCTGATCTGCGCGCCGGACCGGGCGAGTTGGCAAGCGGTGCGGGACGCGCTGTTCGCGGAGGCGGGATAGGCGGCGCCTGGTGCAGAGCGGGTGCTGCAGCCCGCTGTCCGCCGCCGGACCGCCTGTTACAGTGCCGTCATGGAAGGCGAAGCACGGCTACGACGTCCTTTCCGGTCCAGTCATGAGCGAGCCGCGTTAAAG
>JAFEFW010000166.1 GCA_018240405.1 Pseudomonadota bacterium | reverse complement strand
CGATGATATGGATCGCGGAGGGCCGGTCCCGGCCGGACAAAGCGCGCGCCATCTGCCGCGACGCGGGTTCGGCTCCGGTCAGAAGAACCGGCTCGACACCGGGTCGCAAACCCGCCAACAGCAGATCTATGTGGTCGACTCCGGGATCGATGAAGGCGATCTCCGGCTGCCGACCCAGGACGCGTGCAGTGTCAGCGGCGAATGTCGCCCGGCGCTTCGGCATCCCGTGGCTCCCTCGGATGCGCTGCGCCCAGCCGCGTCCGGTTCACAAGCCGATACAGGCGGAACCAGCGGCGCAGTGCATCCTTGTTGTGTCGCTTTGATCTTGCGGAAGCGGAAGGTACAATCAGGCTTAACGTTTCGACAACCAACGTAACGTTGTGTTTCGCTCGCAATATTGTCGTAATAATCCTGACCGGACTTCTTTTTGACCGGTCGGGGGCAAAACGGGCGATAAATTAGGCGGATGCGCTCAATGCGCGAGACGCGCCGTCGAGGGAGACGGCGTCTCGCCGGACGACGCAAGAGGCTGCGGCCGAGCTTTGGCTGGCGGCGGTTACATCACCCTCTATGTGACACAAACTCTTGTCGTGCTGGCACGCGGTACGGGCCATCATGGAGAAACCACGTCGCGTCTTTGAAGCCGTGCGCAATGTTGCGGCAAGCAACGGCCTAACGCTGCCGGGCCGTGCGCCAGCTACCCCTTCCGCACGTTCCACATGATCGGCGCCGAAGCGCGCAGGATGCCGCTGAGGTTCGACCGCCACGCCGACTGCCCCAGGAAATGCCCGACCGGCACGTAGAAACCATCGGTCAGCGCAAGTTCCTGGATCTGCGCCGCCAGTTGCTGCTGCTCTGCCGGATCGGCGCTGTCAATCCAGCGTTCGCGCAAGACTTCGATCTGCGGATCGGTCGGCCAACCGACCCAGGCGGCGGGACCGGAGCGCAGCGCCAGCGCGACCATCGGGCTGACATGGTCGGCAGCGGGCGCATTGGCCATGATCAGCGACCACCCGCCCTTGTCCGGCGCCTCCCGGTTGTTGCGTCGCTGGATTACCGTCGCCTGGTCCATGACCTGATCGTCGATGGTAAAGCCTGCCTCGGCCAGGCGGCGAACGATGACCTGGAACGCCGCGTCGACCGGCGCGACGTCGGCCGGATGCAATGCGACCAGCCGCTGATTGCTGTAACCCGCTGCGGCCAGCATCGCCTTGATTTCGGCCTTCGGCTTCGGTCCCAATCGCTCCATGCCGGCTTTGCTGTCGGAGGGGGAGCCCGGCAGGTAGGCACCCACCGGCGCGGTGTACATGTCAGGCTGGCCGCCGGTAACGGCATCCATAATCTCGCGCGGATCGAGCGCCGCCATGATCGCCTGCCGCACCTGCGCCTGCGCCGTCGGACCGGAGACATGATTGGGCCGCAGCAGCAGGTAGTTGCCGTGTGGATCAGCGATGCCAACTGTTACGTCGCGGCTCTGCCGCAGGCGGCCGATGAGGTCCGGCAGCGGCGTTTCCACCCAGTCCACTTCCCCCTTCTGCAGCGCCACCGCCGCCGTCGCCGGGTCGGGCAGCACCCGCCATTCCACCCGCTCAAAGAACGCCCGGCGGCCGCCCGCGGTGCCGTTTGGCGCCTCATCACGCGGCACGTAGTCGGCAAACCGGCTGAGCACCGTCAGTGTGCCTGCGGCAAACTCGTTTGCAACGAAACGATAAGGCCCACTGCCGATGATTTCCGTCACCTGCTTCGTCGGGTCGGTCTGGGCAAGCCGTTCGGGCATGATCGGCAGCACATTCGGCTGCGCCTTGCCGAGTGCGAATGGTAGTTGCGGGAACGGCTTGTTGAGGCGGAATACCACGGTCCGGTCATCCGGCGCCTCCAGCGCGTCCACCCGCAGCGCCAGGGTACGGCCGACCGCGTCGCGCTTCATCCAGCGGTTGATGGAGGCGACACAGTCGCGGCCAAGCACGGGCTGGCCGTCGTGGAAGCGCAGGCCGTCGCGCAGGGTGATGACCCAGCGCTTGCCGTCGTCCTCGACGCGATGGCCGGCCGCCATCTGCGGCTTCGGATTCAGTTTTTCGTCGACGCTGTAAAGCGATTCCCAGACCTGCACCGCGAACGCCCGCGTGGCGGTATCGGTGGTCCAGACCGGGTCCAGGGTGGCAACGCCGTAGCGCGGCACGAAGCGCAGCACCTGCGCGCCCTGAGCGCGCGCCACCGCAGGCGCTGCCAACATAGCGGCAGACGCAACGAATTCCCTCCGTCGCAACATCGTTTCCTCCGGTCGTCAACCGACTCTGTGCAAGCCAACCTGAAAGCGGCGCTTATCGCGCCGTCTTTGACAATAATTTGCCGAATGATACCAGATTGCAATAGCAAGACTGAAGGTGGGTCGTCGGCCGCTTCTACCCGGCTGGTGTCGCCGCGCCGGCGCAGTCAGCCGCCGGCTGGCGTTGCCTACAGCCGCACCACCCAGGCCACGATGCCCGCGGCGACAACCAGGACCGCGGCAGCCAGCAGCGGGCTGCGCAGCGTGGGCGCGATAATCCCGGCCGGCATCTGCTTCACCCCCGTCACCATCGGCCGCACCAGGTTCTGCCGCTTCAGCAGCATGTATGCCGCCACGGCAATAACGTGCAGAACAATAACAATCTGGATCAGGTCGAAGTTCCAGCCATGGATCCGGGTCAGCCAGTCGCTCTGTTCCTTGTCGACCAGGTGCATCAGCGGTCCCTCTATGCTGATGTCATCGTTGGCAAACAACCCGGTGCCGGTCTGCACCGCGATCAGCGCCAGCATCAGCAGGACCATCCAGCCGCCGGCGGCGTTGTGCCCGACCTCGGTATCGGCCTCCCGCCGCGTCAGATGCGACAGATGCCGAAGCGCCGCCACGGGGCTGCGGAGGAAGCGGGTAAAGCGTGCGGTGTCGCTACCGATCAGGCCCCAGATGATCCGAAAAATCAGCAGGGTCAGGATCGAGTAGCCGATCCAGACATGCCACTCCATCTTGTTGTAGTGGTTTGTCGCCCAGGCGGCGGCGATCAGCACAACGAGCACCCAGTGAAACAGGCGGGTCGGCAGGTCCCATACGCGGATCGGCTGCATCAGTCTCCCTTTCGGCATGGCGAAGCGGCACCATAAGGGCAAGCTTCGAGCCCTGCCACCGGGCAGCAGCGGACGATGACACCGCATCCCAGGATGACTCCGGAACGCCTTGGCGCCCGGTGCCCTGGCGGTGATGCACCGAGCCAGCCGCAGGGACAGGCCCGTCCTGCGCTCCCGGACTATCTGGGCCACTACGCCAATTCATGCGATGACCGGACGTCCGCGACGCCCCCGGTTGCGCCCTGGGGCGGGATCGGCTTCTCTTCCCGCCTCTTTCCAACCGGAGTCCGCCCGATGCGCGTCAGCGTGATGCAGATGAATCCCGGCGCCGACAAGGAGCAGAACATCGCCCAGGCCCGCCGCCTGATCGAGCAGGCGGTGGAACACGACCGGCCCGACATCGTCTCCCTTCCCGAAGTCTGGGATTCGCTCGGCGGCGACCGCGCCACGCGAACGGCCAATGCGGAAACGCTGCCGCCGCCCGGCTCGAACGAACCCGGCGGCCCGGCTTATGAGTTCATGCGCGAAACGGCCCGCGCGGCAAAGGTGCACGTGCATGGCGGCTCGATCATCGAGCAGGGGCCGGAGAAGCTGTTCAACACCACGGTGGTGTTCAACCCCGACGGCACCGAACTGGCGCGCTATCGCAAGATGCACCTGTTCGACATCGTCGCCCCCGACGGCACCGGCTATCGCGAGAGCAACAGCTACGATGCCGGCCGCGAGGTGGTCACCTACAAGGCCGGCGACATCACGGTCGGGTGCGCGATCTGCTACGACATCCGCTTCCCTGACCTGTTCTGGAAGCTGCGCGAACAAGGCGCCGACCTGATCTTCCTGCCGAGTGCCTTCACCGCCGCCACCGGCAAGGACCATTGGGAAGCGCTGATCCGCGGCCGGGCGATCGAAACGCAGTGCTGGTTCGCCGCGCCGGCAACCTGGGGCAAGCACCTGGAGGGCAAGGGCGAGGCGCGCTTCACCTACGGCCATTCGATGGTGGTGAACCCGTGGGGCCATGTCGTGGCCCGCGTCTCCGACGGCGTCGGCTGGACCACCGCGCGCATCGACCATGGCGTGACCGAACAGGTGCGCCGCAATATGCCGGTACTGGAACATCGCGTCCCTGCGGACAGGATGCGCGGTTGACCCTTCCCGCGCCGCCCGCGCCACCGCAAGGTGAGACGCGGCGTTTTCTGGCCGGCCAGATCGCCTTCCTCGCCGCGCCGACGCCGGTGGCGGCCGAGGCGCATACGCGCCTCGCAACCCGCTATGGCAACGCCGACCTGTCCAGCGCCGCTGTCGTCGTGGCGCTCGGCGGCGACGGGTTCATGCTGGAAACGATCCACCTCGTGCTGCCGTTGAAGATTCCGGTCTATGGCATGAACCGCGGTTCTGTCGGCTTCCTGATGAACACCTACAACGAGGACGACCTGCCCGAGCGGCTGTCGCATTCGCAGGCGGCGGAACTGCATCCGCTGCGCATGCATGCGGTGACAGCGACCGGCGCGGTGGAGGAGGCGCTGGCGTTCAACGAGGTCAGCCTGTGGCGGCAACTGCGCCAGGCGTCAAAGATCCGGATCAGTATCGATGGCCGTGTGCGGCTGGAGGAACTGTCCTGCGACGGCATCATCATTGCCACGCCGGCGGGTTCGACGGCCTACAACCTGTCGGCGCACGGCCCGATCGTGCCACTGTCGGCGAATTTGTTACCGCTGACACCGATCAGCGCGTTCCGCCCAAGGCGCTGGCGCGGCGCGTTGCTGCCGTCGAGCGCGGATGTGCTGTTCGAGGTGCTGGAGACCGAGAAGCGCCCGACCGCGGCGGTGGCGGACTTCACCGAAGTGCGCGATGTCGTTTCGGTCGCCGTCAGCGAAGACCGCTCGGTCTGCGTCACGGTGCTGTTCGATCCGGATCAGGGCCTGTCGGAGCGGATCATTGCGGAGCAGTTCACGGTTTGAAATGAACTGCCTGCGGGTTTCCGTTACAGCAGGCCATAGCGGCGTTGCGGCACGCCAATCGCCTCAGGCGAGCCAATCAGCGTTGTAGCATCGGATCACACGCCGCGCGCTCGCCTTGCCCCTCCGACCGGACCGATATCGTATCAATGTTCAGGAAATGAACTGTTGGCGTTGGCGGCTTGCGCGCACGGTCGCATACGGTCTGGACGTGCGCAAAACCTGCGGTGACTGAGTGCTACGGCTGTATCTGCACAAACCCGTCCTGCGTCAGATTGATCAGCCGCAGCAGGACGTCATTGTCGACCTTCACGCCCGGCAGAAGGTCCGCATTCACCCAGCGTTTGTTGTACGCGGTGAACGCGCACAGCTCGAACGCCACACCCTGCTTCTGCAACGCCGCAATCGCCGCTTTCCAGGGATTACCAGTCCGGGCATGCTTGTAACGATTGTAGGCTGCGTCGTTCAGCACCATGTATCCTCCAGCGTCATGGAAGATAGCCACCATGTCCAGTGGCGTATTATTTGCCCGATACTCCGTGACGATGAGCTGCATATAGTAGATGCCGGTCGGCACCCGGCCCGAGATCGCGTTATGGTCCATATTCATCACGACCTTCGCCGGACGCGTCGGCACCACATTGTCGATCGTCAGGCCGCTGTCCTTCGGTGGCGTCACGTATTGCGCGGCTGCCGGCCCGGCCAGAAACGGCAACAGGAGCAGAGCCGGCAAGACGGCGTGGTTGCGCGGTGTCGTCATCGCAATCTCCTCCATGCGCCGTGCCAGTGCGGATCAAGCCCGGGCGGACACGATCCAAATGGATGCAGTCAGCACCAGTTCATCCCGTTGCGCATGAGCACGCAAGGCACCGGCGACGGCCCGCAGCGCTGCCACGCGCGCCACCTCCGTCAGCCCTGGCAAGCGGCGCGCGAGCGGCCCCATCCAGCTCACCAGATCGGCCGCCGCATCGGCCTCGGCCACGCTCCCCAGGCGCAGCGGCAAGTCGTGGCGGGTGAGATTGACCTCACGCCACCCTGCTGTGCTCAGCACCAGGCGCACCCGGTCCGCATCCGCCAGCGCAAACGTCCCTGGCGCTGCCGGATCGGCGGGTGGGGATGGCGGCAGCCAGGGCGACGCGGCCTGCAAAGGTACGGTGAACCACGGATTGTCTTCCAGCGCCCGGTAGACGACCCAGCACAGCCGGCCGCCGGAGCGCATCGCGCACCGCAGATTGGCTGCTGCCGCCTCGGGTTCGGCAAAAAACATCACGCCGAAGCGCGAGAACAGCAGGTCGCGCTGCGCCGGCGGAAACGCATGGTCCGCGGCATCGGCAACGACCACGTCGGCATGACCAATCCCAGCTTCCGCGAGACGCTCCCGTGCGCGGGCCGTCATCGGCGCCGACACGTCGACACCCAGCACATGCCCGGCCGGTCCGACTGCGTTGGCCAAGGCGAGCACCGTATCGCCGCAGCCGCAGCCGATATCCAGCACGTGCTCGCCCGGACACGGCGCGGCAGCGTCCAGGCCAAGGCGGGTCAGCGGCGCGAAGACCGTCTCGATCCGGTCCTGCAGCGCCGCCCAGTGCAGCGCGGTGCGGTCATTCCAGTAGGCGATCTGTGCCGCTTCGCGCGGATCAACGGCATGCCATGATGCTGTCATCCCGTTCCTCCCCGCCCTTCAATCCGCGCCCGAAAATCCTTATGCGGCCTTGCCGGTGGCGTCCGGCGCGCCGCCACGCAAGACCGACATCACTGCCGCCAATACCGCGAACGCGATCAGCAGGTACATCCCGTCGCTGACCGCCGATAGCAGTGCCTGCTCCGACACATCGCTGGTCCGACCAGTAAAGTTTGCCAGCCGGGCGAGGCGCCAGGTCAGCAGCGCCGAGGCGCAGGCTACGCCGAAGCTGGTGCCGAAGGTGCGCATCAGGTTCAACATGCCGCCGGCCTGGCCGCGATGGTCTGCCGGTGCCGCGCTCAAGGTCTCGCTGTTGTTCGGCGCAATGAACAGGCCAAGACCCAGGCCGAACACCGCCAGCGTCACCATGACCATGCGCAGCGACCCTGGCGTGCCGTCCATGCACAGCGCCAGCGCGATCCCAGCCGCGGCGCAGATCGCCATGCCGCCCAGCAGCAGCGGCATCAGCCCGAACCGGGTGCGCAGCGCGCCGGTGAACGGCGCCACGATCCCCAGCGTCACCGGCACGATCGCCAGGCGCAGGCCCGCCGTCAGCGGATCGTCGCGATAGCCGCGCACAAAGGCGAACGACATCAGGAAGAACATGCCGTAGAGCAGTGCATAGGACATCACGATGGCAATGACCCCGCCGGAGAAGGCCGGTGCGCGGAACAGCGCCAGGTCGACCAGTGGTGCGCCCGTTCGACCCTCGCGACGGATAAACCAGGGGAACAGCACCAGGACCAGCAAGGCGCAGGCAATCAGCGGCGGCGAGGTCAAACCCCAGGCGTAGCTCTCGCTGATCAGCAGCAGCAGCGCGGTCAGCGCCGGGATCAGCACCAGCGCGCCGGCCATGTCGAAGCGCCGGTCGGCGTTCAGGTCCGTGGTACGGGGCACCGTCACCCACCCGGCGGCCGCTGCCAGGACGGCAAACGGTACCGTTACCCA
>JAFEFW010000165.1 GCA_018240405.1 Pseudomonadota bacterium | reverse complement strand
GACGAGTCGCGGTTCATTACCGGGACAGAGATTGTCGTCGACGGCGGGATGTCGGCGCGGTGCGATTGACCGGGCAGCAGGCGGCACAGCCAGGCTGTGCCGCGGCAGCCCCTACCCCGCCGCCACCAGTTGTGCGAGCGCCGTGCCGACATCGGCCGTCCCGGCCTGACCGCCCATGTCGCGGGTCTTCGGCCCGCTCTCGCGCAGCAGGGTCTCGATGGCGTCGACGATCGCCTTGCCGGCCTGGGCCTCACCCAGATGCTCCAGCATCAGCGCCGCTGACCAGATCTGTCCGATCGGGTTGCAGATGAATTTTCCCGCGATATCCGGCGCTGATCCGTGCACCGGCTCGAACATCGACGGGAACACCCGCTCCGGATTGACGTTGCCGCCGGCGGCGATGCCGATCGATCCGGCAATCGCCGGCCCCAGGTCGGACAGGATGTCGCCGAACAGGTTGGAGCCGACGACGACATCGAACCAATCCGGATGCTGCACGAAATGCGCGCACAGGATGTCGATGTGGTACTGATCGGTCTTCACCTCGGGATAGTCCTTGCCGATCGCGGCAAAACGTTCATCCCAGTACGGCATGGTGAAGGTGATGCCATTCGATTTCGTTGCTGACGTTACGTGCTTCTTTGGCCGCGTCATCGCCAGTTCGAAGGCGTAGCGCAGGATGCGATCCGTGCCCTTGCGGGTGAACACGCTCTGCTGTGAAACGAATTCGCGGTCCGTGCCCTCAAACATGCGCCCGCCGACGGAGGAGTATTCGCCCTCGGTATTCTCGCGCACGACGTAGAAGTCGATATCCGCCTCGGTGCGGCCGGCGAGCGGTGTGCGCACGCCGGGCATCAGCTTGCACGGCCGGATATTCACATACTGGTCGAAGCCGCGGCGGATCGGGATCAGCAGCCCCCACAGCGAGACATGGTCCGGCACGCCCGGCCAGCCGACGGCACCCAACAGAATGGAGTCCGACTTGGCCAACTGGTCCAGCCCGTCGTCGGGCATCATCTTGCCAGTCTGCTTGTAGGTCTCGCACGACCAGTCATAGTGCGTGAGGTTCAGGTCGAAGCCGTATTTCCGCGCCGCGGCGTCCAGCACCTTCAGCGATTCCGGCACCGTCTCCTTGCCGATGCCGTCGCCGGGAATGACGGCAATGTTGTGGGTACGGGCCATGCTCGGGTTTCCTCCATTGATCGGCGGCCTGGATACCGGACCCGCCGCCGCGCCTCAAGCAAGCCGTGTCCGCACCGTCTCCAGATACTGGATATCGGCCTCGCGCAGGGTGAAACCGTCCTGCCACGGGTCGGCGCCGTCGGTGCGGGTCTGGTCGCCGCGAACTTCCAGATAATCCAACTGCCTGTGAGTGCAGATGAACCAGAAGAACACGTCCGGGAACGAGGCGGGCCATAACATCGTCACCTTGGTGCCGGGCTGGCAGAAGGCGATATTGGTCATGGCTGCGCCGCAGACGCCCACGACGTGGCGGGCACTGGCGAAGGCGGCGATCTGTTCCTCCAGCGGCATGACGCCAGGTTCGATTAACAGGAAGCCCTGCGCCTCCAGCCGCCGGGCCACCTCGGCCTCATTGTGCATGTCGCGGCCACGGCCCCAGCCTGGTACGCGGCGCACGAACAGACGATCGTAGCGCGAGTCCGGGATGCCGCCCTTTGCCGCGACCGCCTGCGCCAGCCGCTCCGCGCCCCACAGCGCCAGCGGCGACATGAAGCGGCCATGCTCCGTCAGGCCACGCACGATGATCAGGCGATCGAACCAGATCGGATCGCTCCAGGTCGGCGTCAGCACGCGGACGGGCGGCACCCCCAACAGGCGAAACGCCCTGAACACGGCGTCCATGGTGGCCGATAGCGTGTGGTGACTGACGTACCAGACATCCGTGGTGCCAGCCACGGCCTGTCCGAGCACGGCCATCGGCAGCATTTCCATCAGGAAATGACCGTAGTTACTGACCGCCCGCCGTTTCGCAACGATGCCGGGCCGGTCATGATGCGGCAGCTTGTGCGCCGCCTCGCGCATGCGGATGGCGTCGACCGCCCGCGCGATTTCCTCGTCAGTGTAGACGTCGCTGGCGTTCTCGATGACCTGAAGGTGGCGGTCCATCACCAGGCATTCGTCCACCAGGTAGGCGCCTGGGATGTCAAAGACCTCAATGGCGCGCTCCGGGAACGTGCCGCGCGCCCAGGACTGTTCCATGCCGTGCAGCGACGGCGGCGCAATCAGCTCGGCGTTGCGGACGCGCGGATAGCGGACGTCGAACGCCGGCGAAGGCAGGATGGTGGTGGGTTCAATCCTGATCCTGCGCCCTGCCTGATCCCCGTCGGAGTGGCTCATCGTCGTGCGTGTCTACCGCCTCTGTCCGGCCCGTCGGATAGAGCCGTGTGCGCCGCCGGGCAAGTACTTCTCCGGATGGGACGCACGGTCCGTGGCCAGCGTCCGGCGGACGTTGCTTTTCCGTCATGGCGGGCGATGGCCCGCCATCCACGGTTTTGGCATAAAGGCGCCGTCTGGGCCTTGCATTCCCCACCGCAAGGCGCGGATGGCGGGCCTTGGCCCCATGAGCGTTAAGATAAGCCGCATTTGGCGCCCGACGATCCGGCACGAGCTCTTTACCGTCATGGCGGGCGAAGGCCCGCCATCCACGGCTTTGCCGCAAAGGCGCTGTTGCGGCGCGGGATTCTCAACCGCAAGGCGTGGATGGCGGGCCTTCGCCCGCCATGACGAGAGAGCAACGACGCCGCCGACCGGAGACACGCTGTGCCGGCTCATTCGGCATTTGATGCAGCTTATCTCAACGCCTATGGGGCCTTGGCCCGCCATGACGAGAGAGCAATGGCCGCCATCGATAAGTCCATTTTAACGCACATGGGAGCTTCGCCCGGCATGACAGTAGAGAGTGCGTGCCAGCCACGACGATGATAGAACGAACAATGCTGCGTCGTTACGTTCCATACTGGAAGATCGGATCATCCAGGTCGATGGCTGGAATCCAGTCCTTCTCCCGCCAGTAATCCTGCGTGTGCATCCACTCCGGCTTGTTCAGGCGTCGCGGCAGCAGATGCATGCCGCGCTGCATGTAGCCGGGATTGAAATTGTCCGGATCGAGCCAATCCAGCAACGGTTCGTCCTTGTCCTCCGGCCGCAGGGCCGGAACGATCGAGCGGTAGCCCTTCGCCTTCATATGGTTCAGCAGGCGGCAGACAAAATCCGCCAGCAGGTCGGAGCGCAGCGTCCAGCTTGCGCGGAAATAGCCGAAGACCCACACCATGTTCGGCACGCCGGTGAACATCATGCCGCGATAGGTGACGGTATCGTGGAAGTTCAGGGGCTTGTCGTCGATGGTGAACGCGATGTCGCCCAACGCACAGAGGTTGAAGCCGGTGGCGGCCATGATGATGTCGGCTTCCAGGTGCTTGCCGGATTTCAGCCAGATGCCGGTTTCATCAAAGCGTTCGATTTCATCCGTTACCACCGAGGCGAGTCCCGCCCGGATTCCCTGGAACAGGTCGCCATCGGGCACCACGGCCAGGCGCTGCTGCCAGGGGCGATAGCGGGGGGTGAAATGGCTCATGTCGAAGCCTTCGGGCAACTGCGCCTGCACCGCGGCGAGCAGTTCCTCGCGGACCTTTTCCGGTTCGCTGAAGGTGCGCTTGGTGAACGCGTCCTGCTCATACAGGATCTTGCGGCGGGTGATCTCATGCACCCAGGCCTCATCCACCTGCAGCCGGCGCAGTTCTTCCGCCAATTCGATCGCGTTGCGGTGCGGGCGAAAATAGGTCGGCGAACGTTGCAGCACCGTCACATGCTTGGCGACGCCAGCCATCGCCGGCACGACAGTGGCGGCGGTGGCACCGGAGCCGATGCAGATGACGGTTTTGTCCTTGTAGTCCAGATCCTCGGGCCATTCCTCGGTGTGGACCAGCGTGCCCTTGAACGTTTCCTTGCCTGGCCAGTCCGGCATGTAGCCCTGCTGGTGGCGGTAGTAGCCCTGGCACATGAACAGGAAATTCGCCGAATAGCGGAACGGTTCCTGCGTATCCGTGTGGATGCCCTGGATCGTCCACTGCCTGGCCTCGCTGCACCAGGACGCGCGCAGCACCTTGTGCCGGTAGTGGATATATCGGGCGAGGTCGTTCTCCTCGATCACCTCGCCCATGTAGCGCAGGATTTCCTCGGCCGTAGCGATCGGATGACCCCGCCACGGTTTGAACCGGTAACCGAACGTGTGAAGGTCAGAGTCGGAACGGATGCCGGGATAGCGATGGCTCCACCACGTGCCGCCGAAATTGTCGAACATTTCAAGTACGGCAAAGGAGGTGCCAGGGCATTGCTGCGTCAGGTGATACGCCGCCCCGACGCCGGAGATGCCGGCGCCGACGATCAGCACGTCGACGTGGGTGGTGTGGCTGGCGGAAGCGGGCCTGGGTATGGAGACGGTATCGTTCATCGTCTGGCTCTCGTGGGCGGATCATACTCGTGGGTGTTCAAATATACCCGCAAGGATCCAGCTCGGATTGATCCAGATCAATCCGGTGGATTGAAGCACTCAGAAGGCGAACATCATTTGCGGCTGGTCGCGGCTGGGATCGGCCTCGAAGTTCGACATCGATACGCCGAGCAGACGGACCGGCTTGCGGAGCGGGAAAATGCCGATGATCAGCGCATCGACCGTGTCGGCCAGCTCGGTGTGGGAGGCGACCTGGTGCGGCAGGGTGCGGCTGCGGGTGATCTGCTCGAAGTCCGCGAAGCGGACCTTCAGCGTGACCGTGCGGCCGCCGGTGCCGGAGCGCTCGCGCCACGACCAGACGTCGTCGACCAGGGCCGCCAGCGCGGCCTCGATCTCCTCCCGGGCGCCCAGGTCGCGCGGATAGGTCCGTTCGGAACCGGCCGACTTGCGCGGCCGGTCCGCGACCACCGGACGGTCGTCGATACCGCGCGCGATACGATAGAAGTGGCCGCCGGACTTGCCGAAATGCCGGGTCAGGAACGCTTCCGTGCAGCCGCGCAGATCGGCCCCGGTGTGGATGCCCAGCGCCTGCAGTTTCGTCTCGGTCGCCGGACCCACTCCGTGGAACCGGCCGACCGGCAGCGCGGCAACGAAATCCGGCCCCATCTCCGGCGGGATGGTAAACTGGCCGTTCGGCTTGCGCTGATCGGAGGCCAGCTTGGCCAGGAACTTGTTGTAGGAGATGCCTGCCGATGCCGTCAGTTCCGTCTCCGCCAGGATATCGCCGCGGATCTGCCGCGCGATGCGGGTGGCGAAGGGCGCATCAGGTTCCGGCGAGGTCACGTCGAGATAGGCTTCGTCCAGCGACAACGGCTCGACCAGGCTGGTGTAGTGCGCGAAGATGCCCCTGATCTGCGCCGAGACCGCTCGATAGACCTCAAACCGCGGCGGCACGAACACCAGGCCAGGGCACAGACGGGCCGCCGTGATCGACGGCATGGCGGAGCGGACACCGAACTTGCGCGCCTCATAGCTGGCGGCGGCAACGACCCCACGCTCCCGCGAGCCGCCGACGGCCAGCGGCACGCCGCGCAGGCGCGAATCGTCCCGCTGCTCGACGGAGGCGTAGAAGGCATCCATGTCGATATGGATGATCTTGCGACCGGCCTGGTCCATGCGGGGAGAATGCCACGCAGGCGGAACGGCGGCCATGCCGGCGTCACCGTGGGTCCGCCTTGATTGACTCCCGCGCGGCCCGGAGAAAACCTGCCGCCGACAGAATCCAGGACTTTCCACATGAGCGCTTACGACACGATCGCATCCGTCCGCACCACGCCGGTCCTGGCGCCATTGCCGCGGCCGCTGCTGAACGCCTCGGGCCGCATCGAGCAATTCCCGCTGGTGCTGATCGACGTGCAGACCGCAGGCGGCGTGACCGGGCGCGCCTATGCCGATGTCTACTTCCCGGAGCTGCTGCCAGCGATGGACGCAACGATCCGTGGTCTGGGAGAGATGATTCAGGGCCAGAAGCTGGCGCCGCGTGACCTGCACAGCTTCCTGCTGCGCCGCCTGCGCCTGCTTGGCACCAAGGCGATCGTCGGCTCCGCGCTGGGGGGACTCGATATGGCGCTGTGGGACGCATTCGCGCGCAGCCGCAACGAACCACTGGTCCGCACGCTGGGGGCCGCACCGCGGCCGCTGCGCGCCTATTACAGCGTTGGCCTCTACCGGCTGGATGAAGTCGATGCCCTGGTCGAGGAAACGCTCGCCCAAGGCTACACCGGTCTGAAGATCAAGCTCGGTTTTCCCACCCTGGCCGAGGACCTCGCCGTGGTCCGCGCCGCCCGCCGCGGCCTGGGCGATCGTTGCGCCCTTATGGTGGACTACAACCAGAGCCTGACGGTGGCCGAGGCGCTGCAGCGCTGCAAAGTACTGGATGACGAGGGATTGGCGTGGATCGAGGAACCGATCCCGGCCGATGATTTTCGCGGCTGTGCCGAAATCGCAACGGCGTGCCGCACCCCGATCCAGATCGGCGAGAATTTCCAGGGTCCGCCCGACATGGCAACCGCGCTGGCCGCCCGCGCCACCGACTATGTCATGCCGGACCCGCAATTCATCTGGGGCGTCAGTGGCTGGCTGGAAGCGGCGGCCATGGCGCACACCGCCGGAGTCGAAATGTCCTCGCACCTGTTCGTCGAGGCCAGCAGCCATTTGCTCTGCGCCACGCCGACCGCCCACTGGCTGGAACACATGGATGTCGCGGCCGGGCTGCGATCCGAGCCGTATCCGTTGGTGGACGGCATGCTCACGCCGCCGGACCGGCCTGGCATCGGGCTGGAATGGGATGCCGCAATGGTCGCCCGCTACCGGGTGACATGACGCCCAGGCCGGCGCCCGCTAGGATCGCAGGCGGAAGCCGCGGCTGACGGTCCATCATGGGCCGGCGCCGCACCGGGATGCGGGCCCCGCGCGTGATGCCCGCCGGGAGGAAGCAATGGCCGACACTGAATTTCCCACGTTTCAGACCGTGCTGTACGACGAGCCGCGGCCCGGTGTCGCGCGTGTCACGCTGAACCGGCCGGAGAAGCGCAACGCGCAGAACATGCAGATGACCTACGATTTGAACGCGGCGTTCGATTACGCCGTGCTGCAGCCGCACGTGAAGGTCATTGTTCTGGCTGCCGTCGGCCCGCATTTCAGCTCTGGCCACGACCTCGCCGGCGATGCCAGCAAGACCTGGCGCGATTTTCCCGTCGTCGGCACCTGGGGCAATTTCGACCATCCGGGTGCGGAAGGACTTTACGCCCGCGAGATGGAAATCTACCTGGAGATGACCGAGCGCTGGCGCAACATCTCCAAGTTCATGATCGCCCAGGTGCAGGGCAAGTGCGTCACCGGCGGGCTGATGCTGGCCTGGGCCTGCGACATGATCATTGCCAGCGACGACGCACAGTTCATCTGCACCTCTGGCAAGATGGGCGGCTCCGGCATCGAGTTCTATGCCTACCCGTGGGAAATCGGGCCGCGCAGAGCCAAGCAGTGGCTGCTGACCGGAGAGTTGTCGGCAAAGCGGGCGGAGCAGTACGGCATGGTCAACGAACTCGTTCCGCGGGCGGAGCTGGAGCAGTATACGCTGGACATGGCGGAGCGGCTGACGAAGCACACGTCCTGGACACTGAGCATGACCAAGTCGCAGGTGAACCACGCCCAGGACGCGCAGGGGCGGCGGGTGTCGATGCAGTATGC
>JAFEFW010000164.1 GCA_018240405.1 Pseudomonadota bacterium | reverse complement strand
GATAATCTGGAAGCCATAGACCCACTGACCGTTGGCCACGCCATAGACGTATTGTGAACCGCCGGCGCTGACCCGGCCGTTCGTCTCCTGGCCGCCGTGCTCGACTACCTCCAATCCGCCATTGAGGACGACCGTGCCGACCGCATATTGGCCCGAACTGACAATATACTGCTGGCCACTGCTGACAGTCTTACTCATGGGCGGGCCCCTTTGTGCGCGCCGGTTCGGCGGCCACAAGCAGCGGCGCGGCGGGAGGCAAAGGCGGGGAACTGCAAGCCTGGCGCCATAGCTGCTCCGGACCAGCGTTCACTGATGCCGGGCGCCGCATGGATGCCGACCACGCTCATGTCAGGGCTTTGCCGTGCCGCTGCCGTCTGCCGCGGCGGCGGCTTCGGCGAATCCGGGAATACGCTGGATTGCCGCTTTCACCTGGTCGACGGTGATCAGGCGCGTGCACTCAAATTGCTGCGGCGTGCCGGCATGGCGGGGGCACCAGAGGAAGTCCTTGTGGTCGAAACGGTGCCGGACATCGTTCCAGCAGCTATTGCAGGCGTGGTAATTGATGATGCGGTAGGGCGAGTGGAATTCGTTGGTGGGATGAGTGAATCCGCTAATCATTACCACCGGCACACGGGCGGCCCAGGCCAGCCAGGACAGCCCGCTGGACAGCCCGATGAAGAACGCGGCGTGCCGCAGCCAGCGCGCCCGCTCCAGCAACGGAATATCGCCGGTCTGGTCCTCGGCGCCGTAGGGAATGTGGTTCCAGACAATACCGTGCCCGTGCACCGCGCGCTGGTCGATGCAGATCACCCGATAGCCCGAGTCCTTCAGGAACTTGACGAGTTCCCGCCAGCCATTGGGATTGTTCCAGTATTTCGCCTGCGTCGTGCTTTGTGACGCGATGCAGACATAGGGCTCTTCGATCGGCCGTGTATCGTCCGTGGGTGAAAGCTCCGGCGGCTCTTCCGTCGGATCGACGCCGAGGATGTAGCCGGCCGTGCGATGCAAGCCCACCAGCCGGAAGTCGCAGGGCTGGTACACCCTGGCTTCGTCGTCGAAGAACAGGCCGATATTGTAGGTGGCGTAGTAACGATCCGGTTGCACTGCGCTGTGCGCGGCGAACTCGATCTCGGGGTAGGCGTCCTTGAACAGCGGAATCAGCCATTCCGCCATGCCGACGGTCAGCTTGCACCCGTGCTCCCGCTGGAACTTTACCGCGTAGGGAAACCAGCCCATGGTATCGCCCAAGGTGCCGACCGGAAGCTGGATCAGCACCTCACGATCCTTGGCCGAATACTCGTGGCGAAGGATCTGCGTCTCGCCGTCCCAGACCTCGATGCAGAAGCGGATGTAGTAGCGCTTGACGCTGCTGACGCGGCTGTTGCCGGTTACCGTCTCATAAAGGATGTTGCCGGTATCGAGGTCGCTGAGGCGGACGCGGTATTTTCCCTCGGGCAGCAGGACCCGGCAGCCATCATTGCCATCAAATCGGATGCCGTTGGGCCCCTCCTGGGTGGGTAACGCAGCAGGGGCGGGATAGGCGCGCTTGTCCGGTTCCGCCGCGGCCGCACCGGATGAATCGGTGGCGGCGGATACGGCTTGGGATCCGGAGGAAGCGGTGTCTGCATCCGGTTCAGAACTCAGCGCGGGCGGCGCCGGTTCCTTTGCGGCAACAAGATTGGGGGGAAGCACACCCGCCGGCAGGGCGGCAGCTGGCCGCACCAGGGTAGCCGCATCATCCATTCAATTGACTCCAGGCGATCATGGTGTGTGCACGCTGGCGCGGTCGGTTAACACCGCCGCATCGAACCGTCGCGTGGAGCGAGGCGTCAGTGTGAGGTCAACATGGAAGCGCGGTCGCATGCCGTTCGTTCCTTCATGCACAGCCATCCAGTACTGCGGCGAGTGCTACAGGTACGACGGCGCATCTCCGCTGCACGCTCTGCCCCGTGGGTCCAACGGTACTGGCCGCTGCAGCGCGCCAGACCAGGAGTCCAAAAAACGCACATTGATGTTTGCGCGTATCGTATGACATGGGGAAACAATTCGGCAAGCAACGCAAGGTTGTTATATAAGTCTCGAGCGTTTCAGCAATGTTTCTCAATCTCGGTTAATGTATTGCAACCGAACAAAGTCACATTTTTTGGCCTGTATCTCGGTTCGTGAGGATGGTCTTCCATGCAGGGCGACCGGGGACACGACGGTGTCCAGCAGGTCCGTGGGCCAGGACTGTACAAGACAGAGGCGGCAGACAATTCACCCGTGCATGGCCGATGTGCGCCGGCCGGTACGGGGACATATGGCACGCGGTTCACCGCCCTGATCCGTGCTATCCACTCTTCCAGCGAACACAGGGTGGAGGCATGCCGTGACGAACCCAGAGCGCAGGATCGCATTTGTTCTTGCGGCGACGGAACACGGACCATTGATTGTCAACCGGTTCGACCGCCACCATCCGCCCAATGAGCTCCCGTTCGGCGTCGGTTACGACCTGCTGGAGCGCGGGCGGTTTAATCCTGCCGAAATCCAGCTCGCTCTGTCTATCCTGGACCTGCGACGCCAGTACAGCGGCGACGGCGTTTTTGCCTTGGACTGCGGTGCCAATATCGGCACCCACGCTGTCGAGTGGGCACGACGCATGACCGGCTGGGGCTCACTCTACGCCATCGAGCCGCAGGAGCGCGTCTATTACGCGCTGGCGGGCAATCTGGCGCTCAACAACTGCTTCAATGCCCGTGCACTCTGCGCGGCGGTAGGAGCGGCAACCGGCCAGTTGAGAATCCCGGTCCTCGACCACAGCCGGGAGGCGAGCTTTGGCAGCCTTGAACTACGCCCGCGCGCCAATCAGGAGCGGATCGGCCAAACGGCCGACTATTCCGAAAACGGGACCGTTGAGGTGCCGGTCTTCTCGATTGATTCGCTTGAACTGGCGCGGGTCGATCTGATCAAGATCGACGTGGAGGGCATGGAGATGGACGCGTTGGACGGCGCATCATCGACGATCGAGCGGTGTCGTCCTGCCCTGATCGTGGAATGGTACAAGGCCGACAAAGCCGCTCTCAGGGCTCGGCTCGAGGGATTCGGTTATGCGACCTACGAGGTAGGCTTGAATTTCTGCGCCATCCATAACCTCGATCCATGTCTGTCTCACGTTCGCATCCAGGACTAGGAGCGATCGGCATGGTCCCGCCGGCCCCCGGCGTTCAACCACACGCGTGCCACCGAAGCTGCGGAATGCCGAGCGCAAGTGCGTCCCGTCGCGTATCGATATGACAAATCAACGATATGCGTCCTCCGGCCGCGTCAGTAATGGGTAACCCACGGACTGTTCAGGGCGTCCTCGATGCGGCGGTGACGTGCCTTGATAACATCAGCCGGCACCGCGCTGACAAAGGCGTAGAACGTCTTGGTACGGATGGCATCCACCACGCGCTCCCCAACCCGCTTGGGGTCCAGGCCGGTGGTGGCCAGGCGTTCGGCCAGCACCGCCGCGTCATGTGTCGGATCCTTCGGTCCGCCCATATGCTCCGGGCGATTGCGAGCGCCGCGTGCGATGTTGGTGGCGATCGGTCCGGGACACAGCACGGACACACCAATATTCGTCCCTTCCAACTCGTGCTCCAGCGCCTCGGACAGCGACAGCGCGGCGTATTTGCTCATGGAATACGGCCCCTGGTCGGTGCCGCGCCGGTTCTGAAAGCCGGCGACCGAGGCGGTGTTGACGATGTGGCCTTCTTCACCGTGCTTCAGGATGGCGGGGACGAAATGACGGATGCCATGGATGATGCCCCAGACGTTCACGCCGATGACGAATTGCCAGTCGGCGACAGGCACATCGACCAGCTTCGTGCCATGCATCGGAACGCCGGCATTGTTGCAGGCGATGTGGAGCTTGCCGAAGGCGCGCTCTGCTTCCGCCAGCGTGTCGATGACGGACTGTTCCTGTGTCACGTCGATCCGCACCGGCATAACGCGCTTGTTGGTGCCGGACAGGCCATGCGCGGCTTGCTCCACGGCATCCTTCTGGATGTCGGCCATGACCACATTGGCGCCGGCTTCCGCAAGCGCTGTCGCGATGCCAAGTCCGATGCCCGAGGCTGCACCGGTGACGATGGCGGTCTTGCCGGAGATGTCCATATTGGGCGCCCTGCTGTGACTGGGACCACCAGCCTGCCACGGTCGCTTGTATCGGACCATCCCGGAGGGACGGGTGTCGTTCTGGAGGGGCGTGCGGCTAAGAACGGTGGTGTCCGCGGACCAGCTCGCCGGACAGGCCGGTGTCCGCGGTCGGCTTGGGTGATTCACCGCAAAGCGGCGAAGGGCGCCAAGGGGTTCCGGGGCATGACTGAAGCGTCCGCAGCCTGTCCACGGCGCTTCAGCCGAATAAGCCATGCCTTGGCGCCCTTCTGCCCCTTTGCGTTGTAAGCCGCCCTCTCAACCGTGCCGGAATCGGTACAAGTGGCAGGGTCGATGCTGACGCACCTGGCGCGCTTGCCGAACCCGGGCCGCGGGCCATGACGATGGGGTCGAAGGCCGGCGAGGGTCTTGGGAGCTCCCACTTGGCGTGACTCGCCTGCCGCTTGCCGCTAGCACCCGCGCATGCCCGGACCCATCCAATCTACGCGTGCCAGCACGCCCTCCTGGGCTGCGGAATGCCGTGCCATACTCGGCCTGAGCTGGCCACTTGCGCTGGGCAACCTGACCCAGGTCGCAATGGGAACGACCGATGTCATGATGATGGGCTGGCTCAGCGCCGACACGATCGCGGCCGGCGCGCTGGGTGCCAACCTCTATTTCATGCCGTTCGTCTTTGGCCTCGGCCTGCTGAACGCGGCCACGGCGATGATCGCCCGGACGCTCGGCCGTGATCCCGGCGACGTTATGCAGGTCCGGGTGATCGTCCATATCGCCCTGTGGTCGGCACTCCTGGTCGCTGTGCCGTTCTGGATCGTCCTGTGGTGGAGCGAGTCGCTGCTGCTCGCGATGGGCCAGGATCCCGCCCTGGCTGCTCTGGCGGGCACCTATGTCCGCGCCTTGCAGTGGGCGCTGTTGCCGAGCTGGGGCTTTATCGTGTTGCGATCCTTCATCAGCGCGCTCGAGCGGCCGATGTGGTCGCTCGTCGTCGGACTTTGCGCAATCGGGTTCAATGCGGCAGCGAACTGGTGCCTGATGCTGGGGCATTGGGGCTTCCCCGCGTTGGGTATTGCCGGGTCCGGCCTGGCCACGTCGCTGTCCAACATCCTGATGGCCCTGGCCCTGGCTGTCGTGGCCGCTTTCGCCCCGCCATTCAGGCACTTTCGCCTGTTCTCAGGCGATGTCCGCATGGATTGGCTGCGCGCGCGGGCGTTCTGGCGGCTTGGCCTGCCGATGGCGGCAACGCTCAGCTTCGAAGTGACCATGTTCAACGCCGCGGTCTTCCTGATGGGGCTGATCGGCGCGGCCGCCCTGGCGGCCCACTCCATCGCGATCCAATTGGCGTCGCTGACCTTCATGGTCCCACTCGGCATCGGCCAGGCAGCAACCGTTCGCGTTGGGCGCGCCTTGGGCCGGCGGGATCCCGAAGCGATAAGGCGGGCCGGCTGGACAGCTCTGGGCCTGGCGACCATCTTCATGGCCACCATGGCCCTGACCATGGTCGCGACGCCGCGCCCGCTGATTTCTGCGTTCCTGGACAGCAACGAACCGGGGAGCGCGGCCGTGATGAGGCACGCGGTATCGTTTCTGATGCTCGCGGCAGCGTTCCAAATCGCCGACGGCGCCCAGGCGGTGGGGGCCGGCATCCTGCGTGGCCTTCACGACACGCGTATGCCGATGCTGTTTGCCTTGCTGGGCTACTGGGCGATCGGTCTTCCGCTCAGCGCGTCACTCGCGTTCGCCGCCGGTTTGGGAGGCGTCGGCATCTGGATCGGCCTGGCCATCGGCCTGGCGATCGTCGCCGTCCTGATGCTCGGACGATGGTACTTCCGCGAGGCGCTGGGGCTTGTGCCAGGACGCCTGTAAGCCGAATGGAACGGCGTGGCGGGCGTGTCCGGCGTTGCGCTACCGCTTCCGTATCGCCTCCACCATGCGCGCGACAATTTGCTGCAGGATCGGCGCCGGCGTCGCGAAATTCAGGCGCGCGAAGCCGGCATACTGGGCGCCGAATGTTTCGCCGAAGTTCAGTCCAACCTTGGCATGATCCAGGAAGAACTGGCCGGCGGGGCAGGGCAGTTCCAGAGCACGACAGTCGAGCCAGGCCAGATACGTTGCCTCCGGCACCCGCATCGTCACGCCCGGCAGGTCCCTGGCAATCGTCTCCGCGAGCCAATCGCGGTTGGCGCGCAATTGTGCCATGACCTCATCCAGCCAGGGCTGCCCGGCGTCCCAGGCCGCGACCGTGGCATCGACCCCCGTTACGCCCGGAGAACCGAGAAGCCGCGCCGGAATGCGCTCAAAGAAGCGCTGCTGCAGCGCCGGTGCGCCAAAATGCATGACGGCGCAGCGCAACGCCGGGATGTTGAAGCTCTTGGTCGCCGAGGTTATGGTGATGGTGCGGGCGGCGATCTCGGGATGCAGCGACGCCAGCGGGATGTGCGTGTTGCCGGGATAAACGATGTCCGCGTGGATCTCGTCGGACACCACCACCAGGTCATGACGGATCGCAAACGCCGCCACTGCCTCCAGTTCCACCCGGCTGTAGGCGCGTCCGGTCGGGTTCTGCGGGTGGCAGAAGATCAGCATGCGCGTCCGCGGATCGGGGGACGTTTCGTACGCGGCAAGGTCCAGCACCCAGCGCCTGCCGTCATCGCGCATCGGGTTGGCGAGCAAGCGACGGCCGGTGTCCTCGATGGCGCGCATGAACGGCGGATAGGACGGAAGCTGCAACAGAACGGCGTCGCCCGGCTCACTGAAGGCCATGACGGAGGAAAAACTGGCCTGTACCAGATCGCCGACCGGAAACGCGTCGGCGGGATTGGTGTGCCAGTCGAACCGGCGCGCCATCCGGCGGACAAATGCGTCCGCCAGGACGCCCTCGCGCGCCGCGTAGCCATACTCCTGGTCCCGCGTCAGGCGCGTCAGCGCTTCCCTGATGGCGGGCGCGATGCCGAAATCCATGTCGGCGACCCAGGCCGGCAGCACGTCATCAGCAAATTTGTGCCATTTGCTGGTGCGCCGCGCCCGCAGCGTGGCGATGTCAAAGTCGGTCGTGCCGGTCGCCGTCATCCATTCACTCCGCTGTCCTGCGCGTGGCCATCCGTAACGCTGCCGCGGCCGGCCCGCAAATCGTATCAGCCAATCGCCTCGGCCTGCCGCAGCGCGCCCAGTTCCGCTTCATTGAACCCCCATTCCCGCAGCACCTCATCGGTGTGTTCGCCCACCGCGGCGGGCGGGCTCTGGATCGCGGGAACCGAACGGCTGAAGCGCGGGGCAGGGGCCGGCTGCTGGATACCGGCGACCTCGACGAAGTTGCCGCGGGCGGCCTGATGCGGGTGCTGCGGCGCCTCGGCGAGCGACAGCACCGGGGCAAAGCACGCGTCGGTGCCGGCAAAGATCTCGCACCACTCGTCACGCGTTTTCGTTTTGAAAATATCTGCGAAGGTCTGCTTCAGCTTCGGCCAGCCGGCCTTGTCGTGCTGGCCGGTGACGTCTTCCTCCCGCAGGCCCAAGAGCTGCAGCGTCGTGCGCCAGAACCGGGCCTCGTTCGAGCCAAGGGCGATGTAGCGACCGTCTTTTGTTTCGTAGAC
>JAFEFW010000163.1 GCA_018240405.1 Pseudomonadota bacterium | reverse complement strand
CGGCATTAATCCTGAACACGGTGCCACCTGGCTGATTAACGCAGCGGTCCTCGCGGCACAGGGGCAGACCAGCGCGGCAGTTGAAGCCGGGCGACGGACTCTGGCACTGCGGCCACGGCTGCGCCTTTCCGTCTATGAACGGGATCAATTGCCGATCGTTGAACCCGCCCTGCGTGACCGTGTGATGCATGACCTGCGAGCGGCCGGGCTACCCGAGTAAGCCGGACGCAAAACGTGATTCTCGGGAATGTTCCTGATGCGATCTGTCGTTTCCAAATGTTTACAAGGGGGAGGCTCTCATGGCTGGGATAGGTGTCTTCGACGGCATGGACGGCATGGATGGGCTTGACGGCATGGATGGTATGGATGGCATGGACGTGATCGGCGCATCCGCCGGACGAGGCTCTGCTGGCGGTGGGCTCCGCCGCCTCGGCGTTACACCTGCCGTCCTGCCAGTTACAACGAGCCCGCTTGATTGGAATGGTGAACGCTTTCCCGGCACTGCCGCCGCTAGTTGGGGTCCGATGTCGCCCGCCGTATTTGGGCTCCGCGAATGGACTCCCGACAACTGGACGGTCGCACTGATGAGTGAATTGGTCCAGCAGACGGTCACCGGGGTAACGTGGACGACTGCCCTGACGGCTGCTGGTGCTGCTGACGACTGGACAATGCTTTCTGCAGCCGAACGGAGTAGAGAATTAGAGGAACTACGCAACCTCATCGAATTTCGCTCCGGTGCTCTTGCGGAGATCATGGCGCAGCGCAACGGCATCATCGGCTACATGCGGTCAGTTGTATATTTCACGCGCGCATCGCATCCCAAAACCTATCTCCTAGTGGCAGCAGCGCTACGGGCCGGGCAGTTTCTGGCGATGCATTATAAATATCGTTACAAGCGGCCGCGGCCGGCGACGGTGCAACCTGGGCTGGTTCCGCCAATCGATGCACCCGGTCACGCCGCCTATCCAAGTGGGCATGCGACCGAATCAATGCTGGTCGCGCTGATGCTTGAGCAGATTCTTCCGGCTAGTGTGATTCCGGCAGGTGGCGCCGAAGCGGGACCACTGCGCATCCTCGCTAGGCGGATCGCCCGCAATCGCGAGGTCGTTGGGCTGCATTATCCGAGCGATGCCCGCATCGCCTTCAAGCTGGCCGCCAAGACATTCCCACTCCTGTTGAATTGTCCAAGTATCGCAGGGTCTGTAGGCACCCCAACCCCCACCGCGCCAACTGCAGTCATTACCGACCCGCGGCCGGCTGTGCCGGTAACAGAGGCAGTCACGTCCACCGGCGTCTGTGGCGACGGTATTCTTGCAGGAGCTCGTTTGGAGTGGACTTGATGTCATACCTCGGGCTTCTCGCCCGTGCAGTCGGTTGAGGCGCTTGTGGTTAGCTGATCTGGTCACGATGAACTTCGAATCACGACGCCAGTGTTGACCGGCAGCGAGGTGAGGCTGCTCACGCGCTCCAACAACGGATGATGGAACCTGTTGCCCGGGCGTCGAGGTGGCCCTGCGACGATCAAGCATGCCGAGGTAAGTGTTCCTGCCAAACTTCCTGCTTGTGACCTTATTCGAAGAGGCAGTCTTATTTGGCGATCAGGTACCTATTCGTGGAAAAATGCACGAGTATCGCCAAGCACGCGGCGCTTATAGCAGTTGCAGATCAAGGACGGGCCAAGCGCCGGGCGGCTGATGTGCCGCCCGGCGGCCGTCAACTTTGTCGTGGAGGTCTATAGGCGCCGCTAAGCTGGCTGCGCTTCTGACGAATCCGACTCACTTCTTCCATGCTGAACAAGTGAATGAGTTGCACGTTCTGCACCGCACCCGCCGAGACAGCTACGCCGGTCATGGCGAGCGACATATCGGGGTCAGGCACGTCAAAGATGACCATCACGCCAGGGCCATTCACGCCAGTGCCATACATGGAGACAAGCTTTCCGCCGGCAGCCTCGACCAGCTGTGCCACGGCGGCCTGACGGTCGGTATCGGGATTTTCACGCATAGCGTTCAGCGCTTGCTGCGTGTATTGCCCAGCCAAGCAGAACAGCATTGTAGTCGCCTCCCTTTATCCGTTATGTGAGTGTCGCTCATTTACGAAGCGACTATTACCGAGTATATTGAACCTTCTACATGAACAATAAAATTCCATTGCCTGGGACATGCCGAATGCTCTTATCGGCAAAGCACACAACCGGCGGCGCGGGGATATCACCCTGGAAACAACCTCCCAGCGGCGCTGGAGTCCTGGCTGCCAATCAGCGGTGATATTTCCGCCTACGGTCGCAGCGACACCGTTGGTCCACAGTCCACACTCAGGCGTCCAGGACATCACGCACTTTGGCCGCCAATTCCTCAAGAGTGAAGGGTTTGCCGAGCATATCGACGCTGGCGTCCACGACGCGATTGTGGAGGACGGCATTGGGCGTATAGCCGGTGGTGAAGAGAACTTTGAGCCCGGGGCGCCGCCGCCGCGCCGCCTCCGACAGTTTAACGCCGTTGACGTCCGGCATGACGATATCAGTGAACATCAACGCGATCTCAGGGTGATCGTCGAGCAACTGCAGCGCGGTCTTTGCGCCATCCGCCTCAAGCACGCGGTAACCCAGCTCGGTCAGCGCGTCAGCGCTGAACTGCCGAACGGCCGGCTCGTCCTCGACGATAAGGATGACCTCCTGGCTGTCACCATTCGGCGGTTCCGCAACGTCTTCCTCCTCCACATGTGCGTCGGCTGATCCAATGAGCCTGGGCAGGTAAACCTTGATGGTCGTGCCCTGACCGGGCTCAGAGTAGATTTTGACGTGACCTCCGGATTGCTTAACGAAGCCATAGACTTGGCTAAGCCCGAGGCCGGTCCCCTTGCCAACGGCCTTGGTCGTGAAGAATGGATCAAACGCCTTGGCGATGATGTCCTCCGGCATCCCCAGGCCCGTGTCGGTTACGGCGATCAGCACGTACTGGCCAGGCTGGATGCCGAAGTGATTGGCTGCGTAGCGCGCGTCGAGGTGAGCGTTGTGCGTCTCAATGGTCAGACGACCGCCATCCGGCATGGCATCGCGCGCGTTGACCGCGAGGTTCAGCAGCACGTTCTCGAGCTGATTGGGATCGGCATTGGTGCGCCATATCCCCGAGGCCAGCACGGTCTCCAGCCGTATGTCACTGCCGAGCGATCCGCGGATGAACTCCGACATACCGGCGACCAACTTGTTCACATCGACGGGCTTGGGATCGAGCGGTTGTTGCCGGGAGAAGGCCAACAGGCGCTGAGTGAGCTGAGCAGCGCGCCGCGCGCCATCACTCGCAGCCTGGACGTAGCGCCGTGATCGGGGATCTGCTTCAGGCATGCGGCGCTTGAGGAGGTCGAGCGAACCGATGACAACGGCAAGCATGTTGTTGAAGTCGTGGGCGATCCCGCCGGTGAGCTGTCCCACGGCTTCCATTTTTTGGGCCTGCCGCAGTGCTTCCTCGGCGGCGAACAGCGCCTCGGCCTGCGCCTTCTGCTCGGTGATGTCGCGCCCGATGCAGTGAAAGGCGCCTTCGCTGGCGGTGACCGACCAGGCGATCCAGCGGTAGCTGCCGTCCTTACCGCGGTAACGGTTTTCAAACTCGCCGGCCTCTCCTACGGAGGCAAGAGTATCGGCCCAGATCCGCGAGCCCTCGACGTCATCGGGATGAACGAATTGGGTATAGGATCTTCCGACCATTTCCGCCTGAGACCAGCCCAGCAGCGCTGGCCAGGCGGGATTGACCTCACGGATCGTCGAATCATAGCCGACGACCGCAACGAGAAGGTTGGTGAGGTTCCACAGCCGGTTGCGCTCGGCCGTTCGCGCGTGAATCAACCGCTCAAGATCCTCGCGGGACCGAGCCAAGACCTCCCGGGCTGCCACCATGTCGTCGATGTCGGTGCAGGTGCCATACCAGCGGGTGATGACGCCGTCGGCGTCGCGCACCGGCTGGGCGCGTCCCAGCACCCAGCGATACTGGCCGGAGCGATGACGCAGGCGGTATTCGATCTGATAGGGTTCGCCCGTTTCAAGGCTGCGCCGCCAGACGCTCCAGGCCCGCTCCTGGTCATCGGGATGGAACATCCCGTTCCATGCTTCGCCGTCGGTTGAGCCGACGGGCACGCCGGTAAACTCGTACCAGCGCTGGTTATAGAAGTCATGGAAGCCGTCGGGCCGCGTCGACCAGATCATCTGCTCGATGGAGTTGGTGATAGCGGCAGCCTTCGCCTCGCTCTCGCGCAGGGCCACCTCGGCCAGTACCTGGCCCGTGGTTTCGGCGACAGCGCAGAACATCCCAGCGACAACGCCGGTGTCATCACGCACCGGCGAATAGGAGAAGGTGAACCACGTCTGCTCGTCATAGCCGCGGCGGTTCATGACCAAAGGCAGGTTCTCCTGCCAGGTTGCTTCACCAGCCATGGCCCGTTGGATCAGCGGCCAGATATCGTCCCAGATCTCGGCCCAGATATCGTGAAAGCGGGCGCCAAACGCCGCCGGGTGCTTGTTACCGAGGATCTCGGCGTAGGCATCGTTATAGATGAAGCCGAGGCCAGGGCCCCAGGCCACGAACATCGGGAATTTGGAGTCCATGGCAACGCTGACGACGGACCTAAGGGTTTGCGGCCAACTCTCCGGTGCGCCGAGGGACGATCGCGACCAGTCGCACGCGTGCATGAGCTCGCGAACCAACGGAGCGGAACCAGGCGTCCGGGTATGAGCCACTGCGGCCCCCGCGCTTATGCTGGCCTTGCCTGCTCCAGGCTCAACCTCGCTCATGAGTACGGATCCAGCAGGTGCGTCATTTGTTTCGATCAATTGAAAGGCAAGGACATTGTCGGCGAAGCCGGGCGCAGGCTGCGGCTGACCACAAGGGCTCGGCCGATGAAGGTCTGCGACGCACAAGCAGCCACCGAGACCTGCGACACCCTAGCCTGAATGCAGGTTGCCTGACCAATCTAACCGGTAAGGTCTGTGGCTTCTTGATCGTAACAGAGCGTGTCGGCCGCAACATCCGCGCTTGCGCCATTCAGGGTGATCGCCACCATTGCGGCGCGGATGTTGTTGTCCTGGCAGCCCGAGTGCCTGCATGAACCCTGGGCCGGCCGCATCACTGCCCATGCACTTCCGGTCTCTGCCTACCTGACAATAAGCAAGACCCACCGGATGCCATGATGGTCCGAGTGTCACAGAACGGTGATACCAATCGAAAGTATGCCACGCCATGCAAACTTAAGGTTACGTAAAGCCAAGCACTGGGGGCAACCGATTGTGTCGGATCATCAACCGGGGGCGCCCAGGCCTACACGCTCTGAAACCTTAGGTGCCGTTCTCGTCGTAGACGATGAGCCGCTTGTTCGCAGCCTGACGGCAGAGGTACTCAGAGACGATTACGACGTGGTCGAAGCATGCTCTGCAGAGCAGGCGATGGCACACTTGAAACAGGTGCCAGCGTTCGATTTGGTCATATCGGACATCCGGATGCCCGGCTCCATGGACGGCTTTGGTCTTGCCCGGTGGCTACGCATCAACCATCCGACCATCCCGATTCTCCTTATAAGCGGCTATCACGAAACAGCCTCCGTGCCCTTGGATGCTCCTCCAATCCTGCCGAAGCCGTTTACCCACGACCGCCTGTTGGACCAGGTCGCCAAAATGATCGCGAGGGGCAGAGAGGCCAATCAGGCATCGATGCGCCGCTGCGCCTGATGACCACAGCTCAGAGGGTGGTCCTACCGCCATACGCGGCCTTCTGGAGACGACACGACGGTCGCATCAGCTTGACCGGGTGTTTCGCCAATGTCGTAGTGCGTCTTAGGCTTCTGCTTCCCGCATCCGCGATGGTGATGCCTCTCTTTACTGGAGGTTTGGCCGCTGCATGAGGCTGGCAGCATTTATACGGGCAAATATCGAACCCATTTCGGTTGAATGGGAGCGATTTGCTGCAACCTTGCTGCCGGAGGAGGAATTCAGCTCCTCGGTGCTTCGGAACAGCATAGCCGAGTTGCTGGTCGAGATCGCCGCGGATATGGACGAAGACCAGACCGCGCAGGAGCAGCACGAAAAGTCGGAAGGTCATCCCGAACGCTCCACCTTCACCCAGGGTGCCGTGGTGCTGCACGCGCTGGCGCGGGTCCCGATAGGACTGTCCGCCCGGCAGTTCATTTCCGAATTCAGGGCGTTGCGAGCAACCGTTATCCGCTTATGGCAGCGCGGCCCCTATACGGCCGACAGCGTGTCCCTCCAGGATATGATCCGGTTCAACGAGGCCATCGATCAGGTACTGGGCGAGGGATCCATAACCTATACCGAGGAGATCGACCGATCGCGCGAGTTGTTCCTGAGCATTCTGGGGCATGATCTGCGGAACCCTCTCAGCGCGATCATTGGTCTGTCGGAACTGCAACTGCGAGGCACACGGCCTGAACGCCATGCGCAGTTTTCGTCGCAGATCCTGGTCAGCGCGCGCCGTATGTCGCACCTGATCAGTGATATCCTCGAACTGGCACGCGTTAGGCTTGGGTCGGGGATAACCCTGGAACCCGCCCCCACCTGCCTGCATCGTATCTGCAAGAACGTCGTTGAGGAGATGCAGGCCGTCTATCCGGCGCGCGTCTTCGAGTTGCATGGCGACGACGGCGTGCCCGGCGCGTGGGGCGAAAACAGGCTAAGCCAGGTGGTGTCCAACCTCGTGAACAATGCCGTTCAATACGGCGACCGCAGTTCCGCCGTGACGACAACGGTGACAAGCAGCGGCAACGGAGCTGAAGTCGCGGTGCATAACGAGGGCACCCCCATCCCGCCGGACATGATACCAACGCTTTTCGATGCCTTTTATCGACTCGACGACAGAGCCGGCGGTACCCGGTCCACAAGCCTTGGCCTCGGTCTTTACATCTCCAGGGAAATCGTCGCGGCGCACAGGGGGACCATAGAGGTGCAATCAACGGCCGGCGAAAGCACGACGTTCACCGTCCGCTTACCGAACAGGTGAAGCCGTGCGGCCACGGCTCGGCGCGGACCGTCGTGAAGACATAGAGTTAGCCGCCGTCAGGGGGAGACTGGTCCCGGGCCTCCAGTTCGGCAGCGCTAGCCTCGGCTTCCCTGGCCAGCTTATGCAGAGCATCGATAGCTCGTTGATCGGCCATATTAGCCGCCAGTTGACGATATCGTACAGCCTTGTCTCTCAATTCTCCGGACTTCATCGCAGGACAACGGCGCAGTGATATCCGCCGTTTGAAATGTAACTGACTCCAGTTCTACACATGACAGACACTGATCTGCATGTGATCGAAGTGCGGCGGTCGGCGCGATGCTTTGGTTCAAATGGAACAAGTTTCAGGATTGCATTTCCCTTGATTCGCTGCAGCCGCTCGTCGTCATCCAGATAGGGTTCCGTCAGCGCTCGCGCCACGGCGCTGATCGGGCCAAACTGTTCTGGCAAACGGGAACGGGTGGAAGTTGGCGCTGGCTGAGACCCTGCGACACCGCCGGCGCGGTAAGGCAGGGCGCAGCTGGCTCGTGGACGGGACCTATCTGAAGGTCCCAAACCCGTCTTGCCATCATCACGCCGGCACGGGTCACCACTGATGGTCACAACAGCTATCTGCGGGCGGACCGCAGCGAGCTGGGCAAACATGCACGGCACCGGACCAACCGCTACCTGAATAACAGGCTGGAGCAGGACCATCGCGGCATCAAAGGCCGATACCGACCCATGCGCGGGTTCAAGTGCGTCC
>JAFEFW010000162.1 GCA_018240405.1 Pseudomonadota bacterium | reverse complement strand
GCACCGCAAACCAAGCGTCTGCTTGGCGTCATTGGCGACTACGGCGGCTTCATGGCGTTGGACAACAAGTGGGCGTACAACGCGATCAAGGCGGTGGGCAATTACGGCGAGATCTTCGAACGGAACCTGGGGCAGGGCAGCGCAATGAAACTGCCGCGTGGCGCCAATGACCTGTGGACCCGGGGCGGGCTGATGTACGCACCGCCGATCCGCTGATCTGCCGCCCCGGCGTGCGGCGCGGGACACGCGGCAAAGATGCCGTTGCGCTCACGCCGGCGCCAATGCGGCTTTACCGGGACACGCTCCTCATCAGCCCTTCGCCAGGTTGGCAATGTCACTGGCAGTATCCCGGCTGATGTCCGGGCAGCACGAAATGAAGATTTCCGTGCCGTGCACCGTGCCCATCACCTGCCGGCAGCGGGCGTGCACGCCGTTCTGCATCAGGAACCGGTAGAAGTTGATTCCCTCGTCGCGGAGCGGATCGCACTCGTTGACGCTGATCACCACCGGCGGCAGGCCCTTGACGTCGTCGGCCGTGGCGAAGCCTGGCCAGGCCAGCGGGTCGCGTGCCTGGAAGGCCTCGATGCCGTAGCCCATGGCGCCGCGATTGTGGTGCACGCTGATCAGAATGCCCTCGTTCTCGGTCGAGGATGGGCTGTCCGGTTGCGGCCACTGGCCGGCGATATAGGGGCATAGTGCGTAAAGGCCCCGGATAAGGCCTATGTCGCCGGTCTTGAGCAGCTTCAGCCCGGTCGCCAACGTCAGATTGCCGCCGCCGCTTTCGCCGGCAACGATGATGCGGCCGGCGTCGATGCCCAGCTTCGCCGCATTGGCATGGACCCACCGCAGGCCCGCGACGCAGTCATTGAGGCCGGCCGGATAGGGTGCGACCTCCGGTGCCGACGACGCACGCACCGCATTGCGGAAATCGACCATGGCCACGGCGACGCCCTGCGCCGCGATCATGCGGCCCCAGGCGCGGTAGTTACCGTAGTAACAGGACATCATCGCCATGCCGCCACCGTGGATGTAGTAGACGCATGGCAGGATGCTGTCGTTCGCTGGCCGGATGAACTGGATGTTCACCGAATTGCCGTCGGGCGAGGAGACAAACCGCTCGGTGCGGACGCTCAGCCCCGTGGATGGCGCAATTTCCTCGGTGTCCATGGCATCGAGGAAGGCCTTCATGCCGGCGGCCCTGGCGGCGGCGGCTTCGGTGCCTTCCTCGGCCAGGAGTTCCTCGCGGCTTGCGACGCTCGTTGGCTTTGGCCATTCGAAAGCGGCGAAGACAGCTTTGATCCGGGGATCGATGCGGGGATCAAGCGCTATTTTCGAAGCCATGCTTTCCTCCTGGAACGTTTTCGGCGGTGGGCTCGTACGTTGATGGACGTTGGAGCGATTGCCAAGCTACCGAGGGCGACATCCCGCCTGAATTAGGCTTGGCGTCTAAAGCACTCTCCGACCCACGCCGCGGCAAGCGCCTCGTTCTACCTTGGCCAATCCGGTAGAGTCGGCCTAGCCTGACCCGTATCAGCGATAGTGGGGATCGTCGGTCAGATGAGCAGAATGATGCACATGGGCGTGTTCGTTCTCGGCACCGGCAATCATATCGCCGGCTGGCGCTACGAAGGCGCCGCCACCAGCCATATCGAGCTGCCGGTCATCCAGGACATCGCCGCCATCGCAGAGCGCGGCAAGTTCGACCTGCTGTTCATCTCCGACGCGATGGTCATGGATCCCACGGACCACCCTTCGTTCATGTGCCGCTTCGAGCCGACCACCCTGATCTCGGTGCTCAGCGCCTCGACCACGCATATCGGCCTGGGCGCGACCGTGTCGACGAGCTTCTCCGAACCGTTCAACGTGGCGCGCATCTTCAGCTCGATCGACCATATCAGCGGCGGCCGCGCGGCCTGGAACGTGGTCACGAGCTCCAACCCCAAAGCCGCGCTGAACTTCAATCGCGACGAACATCTCGAGCACGAGTTCCGCTACCAGCGCGCCAATGAGTTCGTCGATGTCGTCCGAGGCCTCTGGGACTGCTGGGACGACGGCGCCATCGTGGCCGACAAGGCCAGTGGCCGGTTCATCGACGACCGCAAGGTCCGGACCCTGGACCACAAGGGACGGTTCTTTCAGGTCAAGGGTCCCGTCAACATCGCACGGTGCCCGCAGGGTCATCCGGTGATCATCCAGGCCGGCGGTTCGCCGACCGGGTTGGAGCTGGCGGCGCGCACCGCCGACGTTGTTTTCTCGGTCGTGCAGGACCTCCCCTCCGCCAAAGCGGCCTACGCCGACCTGAAGGGCCGCCTGGGACAGTACGGGCGCTCCCCGGACGCGCTGACGGTGCTGCCGGGCGTGATGCCGATCATCGGCCGCAGCGATGCCGAGGCGCGGGAGACACTGGCGAAGCTGCAGGCCTGGCTGACGCCGACCAACGCGGCGACCCTGGTCGCCAGCCGCATCGGCTACGACGTGTCGGGCCACCCGCTCGATGGTCCGGTGCCGCCGCCACCGCCATCGGAAGGCAGCCAGGCGTTCTCCCACGTGCTCTATGAAACGGCGAAGCGGGAGAAGATGACGCTGCGGGACCTGTACAACCTGACGGCGGCCGGGCGCGGCCATTGGGTGCTGTGCGGGACGCCGCGCGGCATTGCCGACACGCTGCAGGAATGGTTCGAGGGCGCGGCCGCCGACGGGTTCAACATCCTGCCGCCGTACTTCCCCGGCGCCTTCGCGGATTTCGTTGATCTGGTCGTGCCGGAACTGCAGCGCCGCGGCCTGTTCCGGACCGCATACCAGGGGAAGACGTTACGCGACCATCTCGGGCTGGCCCGCGTGGCGCGGCTTGACGCGGTGCAGGCAGAGGCCGGTGTAGCGGAGCCGGTGATGGGTGGCGCATAGCGCCCGCCAGGGATTTGCGCCGGCAGGCGGCCGGATTGACGGGGCGGCTGCCCTGAGTACCAGTCTCCGGACAAACGGACACAACGGTGCGCCATGGCAGAGGCAGGAAAACGTCGTATCCCCACGCCGACCGGGCGCTACCTGGAGGAGTTCGAGGTTGGCGACATCTACGTCCACCGTCCCGGCCGCACCATCACGGAAAGCGACAACATCAACTTCTCGCTGATGACGATGAACCAGCACCCGCTGCACTGCGATGCCGCCTACGCGGCAAGGAGCGAATTTGGCCGTCCGCTGGTCAACAGCGGTCTGACGCTCGCCATCGTCGTCGGCATGACGGTCAACGATGTCAGCCTGCGCGCAATTGCCAATCTGGGTTGGAAGAACATCAACCTGACCGGCCCGGTCTTCCCCGGCGACACGCTCTATGCGGAGTCCGAGGTGCTGGAGAAGCGCGTATCGAAGTCGCGCCCGACCCAGGGAATCGTTACAGTTGAGACGCGCGCCTTCAACCAGGATGGCAAGCCGGTCATGGACTTCGTCCGCAGCGCCCTGGTGCCGATGCGCGGCCACGGCGTCGGCGATTATTAGCACCCGCCGCCCCGCCACCCCGACATGATCCGGAGCCTGCCATGAGCACGACCGTCGCCGCGGAGCGGCAGAACGAAGAAGCCATGATCCTGGACGCCGTCGACCGGTTCCTGGAGACGGAAGTCAAACCGATCGTCCACGATTTCGAGGCGCGCGACGAATATCCCACGGATCTCGTCGAAAAGATGAAGGGAATGGGCCTGTTCGGCTGCCTGATCGCGCCGGAATACGGCGGACTCGGCCTGTCCGCCACCACCTACGCAAAGATCATCGAGCATATCTCGGCGGTGTGGATGTCGGTCGCCGGCATCCTGAACTCGCACGTCATCATGGCCAGCGCGGTGCAGCGCAACGGTACCGAGGCGCAGAAGAAGCACTACCTGCCACGCTTCGCCACCGCCGAGCTGCGTGGCGGCATCGCACTGACCGAACCGGATTGCGGCACCGATCTGCAGGCCATCCGCACGGTCGCCAGGCGCGACGGCGACAGCTACGTCGTCAACGGCGCCAAGACGTGGATCACCAATAGTTACTATGGCAACTGCTTCGCCCTGCTGGTGAAGACCGATCCGCACGCGGAACCACGCCACCGCGGCATGAGCCTGCTGATCGCCGAAAAAGGCCCCGGCTTCAACGTCACCCGCAAGCTGCCCAAGCTCGGCTATCGCGGCATCGACACCTGCGAGATCTTCTTCGAGGACTACCGCGTGCCGGTGGACCGCCTGATTGGCGGGGTGGAGGGCAGCGGCCTCAAATACATCCTGAACGGGCTGGAACTCGGCCGGATCAACGTTGCCGCCCGCGGCGTCGGCGTGGCCGATGCGGCGCTGCAGGAGGCGGTGGGCTACTCGCAGGTCCGCAAGACCTTCGGCGTGCCAATCTGCCAGCACCAGGCGATCCAGTTGAAACTCGCCGAAATGGCCACGCGCGTCGAAGCCGCCAGGCTGCTCACCTACAGAGCGGCGGAGGCGTTCGACCGCGGCGAGCGCTGCGACATGGAAGCCGGCATGGCGAAGTATTTCGCCACCGAGGCCGCCATGGAAAACGCCGCCGAAGCCATGCGCATCCACGGCGCCTACGGCTACTCCAAGGAGTTCAACATCGAGCGCTTGTATCGCGACGCGCCGCTGCTGGTGATCGGCGAAGGCACCAACGAACTCCAGCGGATCATCATCGCGCGGCAACTGATCGCTAGGAACCCGGTATGAGCGGGCATCTGCCGCTCAGCGGCGTGCGCGTGCTGGCTGTAGAACAATACGGTGCCGGCCCATTCGGTACACAGCACCTGGCCGATCTCGGCGCCGAGGTCATCAAGATCGAGAACCTGCAGGAAGGCGGCGATATCGGCCGGCAGATCGGGCCGCATTTCTTCGGTCCCAACGATAGCCAGTTCTACCAAGCCTTCAATCGCAACAAAAAATCCATCGGCCTGGACCTGAAAAAGCCCGAGGGGATGCAGGTCTTCCACGACCTGGTGAAGACCGCGGACGCCGTCCTCGACAATTTGCGCGGCGACCTGCCGGCGAAGCTCGGCCTCGACTATCCCGCGCTGTCCAGGGTCAATCCGAAGATCGTCTGCGTGCACCTCTCGGCCTATGGCCGCGCCGGGTCGCGCGCGTCCTGGCCCGGCTACGACTACCTGATGCAGGCTGAGGCAGGTTTCCTGTCGCTGACCGGCGAGCCGGACGGCCCGCCCTCGCGCGCTGGCCTCTCGGTCGTCGATCTGTCCACCGGCACGACGGCGGCCATGGCGCTGCTGGCCGGTGTGATCGACGCGATGAAAACCGGCCAGGGGCGCGACCTGGACGTCAGCCTGTACGATACGGCGCTGCATCAGGTTCTTTACCTCGGTACCTGGTACCTGAACGGCGGCCACGTGACGCGGCGTGAGCCACGATCGAGCCACCCGTCGCTGACGCCAAGCCAGCTTTACCGCACCCGGGACGGCTGGATCTTCATCATGTGCCAGAAGGAAAAATTCTGGCGGATGCTCTGCGACGCGCTGGGACATCCTGAGTGGACGGACGATCCTGACTTCGCAACGTTTGCCGCCAGGCTGAAGCATCGTCCGCGGCTCAACGCCATGCTGGACGAAGCGTTGCAGACGAAGACCACGGATGATTGGATGCGCGTCTTCGCCGGGCGGATACCGGCCGCGCCGGTCTATGACGTGGCGCAGGCGCTGGATAATGATTTCGCTCGCGAACAGGGGCGCGTGGTCGATTTCCATCACCCGCGGCACGGCCCTGTCAAAGGCATCGCCTCGCCGGTGCGCGTGGCGGACGCCGCGCTGCCGGCCGTGGCCGCCCCGGAATTGGGGCAGGACACGGACCGGCTGCTGGCGGAGATCGGCTATTCGGCGGCGCGGCTGGCGGAACTTCGGAAGTCTGGCGCGATTGGATAACGCGCCGCTCGCGCGTGCCGCCGGAGCCTGCTTTACGGGTGCAGAAAGCGCCGCAGCGCCTCCCGTGTATCACGCTCCGCCTGCTTGGTGACGCGGGCCTCGGTTGCCTGGTAGAACCCGTGATACGCACGTGGATACAGGTGAAATTCGACTGGCACGCCGGCTCTGCTTAAGCGGTCGGCATAGTCGAGGTTCTCTTCCAGGAAGAGGTCGAGACCGCCCACCGAAATGAAGGTCGGCGGCAAGCCCGCCACATCCGCGGCCCGCGACGCCGCGGCATAGGGCGAAACGCCAGCCGAACCCGGCTCCGCCCCAAGCAGTGAGCGCCAGCCGAAGTAGTTGTTCGCCTGCGTCCAGACGAATTCGCCGACGTAAGGATGCAGATCCTTGCGCACCGCTGACCGGTCGTCGATCATCGGATAGATCAGGTGCTGAAACGCGAATTTTGGTCCGTCGTGGTCGCGCGCATAAAGCGCAACGCCGGCCGCGAAACCGCCGCCGCCGCTCTCGCCCTTGATGCCGATGCGGGCCGGATCGAGCCCAAGCCGGCCGGCATTCGCGTGCAGCCATACGAAGACCGAGTAGATGTCTTCCAGCGGTGCCGGATGCGGCGCCTCCGGTGCCAGGCGGTAGTTGACCGAGTAGATCGCGCAGTGCAGGTCCAATGCGAGCAGCCTGTTCTCCACGTCCTTCATCTCTGGCAGTCCCATGACGAAGCCGCCGCCATGGACATGGAGAATGGTGGGAAGCGGCTTATCGGCTTTGGCCGGCCGATAGGTCAGGACCCGGATCGGTTCCGCGCCGAACGCGCTTTCGACCCGGATGTCGCCGGTCGTAAGCTCGGGCAGGTCCGGAATGACCGCCGCGGCCGCGACTTTCCGCATGTTGGCCCGGCGGTCGCCCAAGGTATCGGCCGTCAACGGTGCTTGCGGCCAGAGCGCGAGCGCGTCGCGCAATTCGGGATCGACAAGGCCGATGGTGCTCATGGACGTTCCTCCGCTGATTGCTGACCGGCGATACTGCGGTCACACCTGATCAGCGGCAAGTCGCCCGCCAATACGAGCACCTGAGGACGTGCGGAACTGTCCTCCATCAAGCCGTATGGGCTTCACTGTCCGCACTGGCGGGCCCTGCCATGATGGCGAGCACAGGCCCCGAAGTGCGGACGGCAAGCAAGAGGCGGCCACCCCGCCGTCGCCAACCATGACGGCCCTGTATTGACGCAGCAGACGACGGAATGCCTGACGGTGGGATAGCCTCTATGGCGGACGCCTGCCATCCGCGCCACTGAAGGCTACTCCCTTATTGGCACGGCCGCAGATACTGAGCCGGAGCCAATCCACCGCGGTGATTGCAATCGTTTGCCGACACGCGAAGCTGCCGCCACCCTGGCGATCGGCCAGGCTCGGTGAACGGGAACAGTCGGTTGACGCCACGGATTGGTTCACGACGAGGGGGGTGTTCGTCCACAACCACACTCGCCCGGCAGGGCACGCAGTAAGCCCCCTCCAACCGGGTTGCCCGCATGCCGAACAAGCCGCGACGAAGCTTGATCACGGTCTCCGGCATCGTGGGGCCGCCGCATCGTGTGCAGTTCATCGTAGTGTTTCTCCTCTCGGGCGTTGAAAGCAGCATGAACCACCGACGTGAACAAATCAAGAACATTCTCGCGCCAGCGAACCGGCGGAGGCACAGATCGCGGCCAGTGCCTCTGCACCACAGAGCCTCTTGTGCCATTGGCGCCCCCCGTGCCCGCGCCCGTGCCCGCGGCGCTGGCGTTGACTCCAAGACCGGGGCAGGGGGAGGGCCATGAGCCGAGCGCCGGGGCGAATCCCCGGCGCTGATACCACC
>JAFEFW010000161.1 GCA_018240405.1 Pseudomonadota bacterium | reverse complement strand
AAGCTGCCGGCGTCGTAGACCAGCAGCTTGTAGAACTCCGCCTCAACCGGATCGTCGACGCCCAGGGCCTGCGCCGTTTCGGCGACAAGCTCCGCCAGGGTCTTGTCCCAGCGCCTTCCCCCGATCGTTACCTTCTGCGTATCGACCTGCCAGGTGCGGCGGACGTCACGGTCGACCAGTGTCTCCTGGCCGCGGCCATATGGCGCCGCTTCGGCAGTGCCGATGAGCTGAGCGGCCTGTTCGGTGGAGACCGGAAAGCCGATCCGGCCTACTCCGGCGACATCGATCGATGGCATGACGACGTCACGCAATCCGCCAACGCAGTAGCTGCCCGGCCGTTCGATCGTGCGCACCAGGTCTAGCAGTTTCGTTCCGATTATTGGCATGGTTGCAGTCCGTACATGGGCCGGTGCTCCTTCCGGCGCAGGATAATAGCGGCTGACGCCCGGACTGGGCAGGTCGAGCGGAAGTTGACCTGCCGGCTGCAGGGTTTGAAGCTTCGGACCGGGTAATGCGGAGGAAGGGATGGCGGAAGAGTTCGTCTACTCTGTCGGCGCCGGCGCAGGCTTCGCTGGTGACCGTACCGACCAGGCGGTGAAGCTAGCCCGCTCTGGGCAGGTCAACGCACTGGGTCTGGAGTGCCTGGCAGAGCGGACGATTGTCCCTGCGATTCGAGCCCGGAAAGCGAATCCAGAGGCAGGAGCCGACCCACGGTTGCGCCGGCGCCTGGCGCCACTGCTGCCGCCGGCAAAGCAAACCGGCTGCCGGATCGTTTCGAATCTAGGCGCCGCCAATCCGGCCGCGGCCGGCCGCGCCGTCGCCGCGTTGGCTCGGGAGTTGGGCTGCACCGGGATACGGATCGCGGCGGTCGAGGGCGACGATGTCACGTCGTTGCGCGACGAGATCGCCTGGCATGAGCCATTGGACGGCGAGCTGATCGGCGCCCACGCCTATATCGGCGCGGACGCGTTGCTGGAGCCGATCGTTTCGGGCGCGGACGTGGTGGTGTGCGGGCGTGCGGCGGACTCGGCGTTGTTCGCGGCGCCGCTGCTTCCGCATCTCGACGGCAGCCCCGATGCGCTGGCGGCGGCACTGACGGTCGGCCACCTGCTGGAGTGCAGCGGCCAGGTCACCGGCGGCAATTTCGAGGCATCCTGGGAAACGCCGCTTTCCGCAGAGGACCTTGCCAATCTCGGCTATCCGATCGCGCACGTGCGACGCGACGGGAGCGCCGATATCACGATGCTGGATGACGCGCCCGGACGGGTGGACCGGCTGACCTGTACTGTTCAGTTGCTGTATGAGGTGCATGATCCCTCTGCATACATCACGCCGGACGCGATCGTCGATTTTACCACGGTTCGTTTCGAGCAGGTGGGGCGTAACCGGGTACGCATGACCGGCCCGAAGCACCGCGGCGTACCGCCGACACTGAAAGTGTCCGGATTCGTAGCGCGGCGCGGGATCATTGCGGACCTGGAAATTGGCTTTGCCGGTACCGGCGCGCTCGACCGCACGCGCCTCGCGGCGGATTGCCTGCGGCTGCGGCTTTCCGACTGGCCCGAGAACGACATCCGCATCGATATTGTCGGGGTGGACTCGATCCTCGGCGGCGCATCCGTCCCAACCAACGCGCTGCCGGCCGAAACGCGGCTGCACGTGTCCGCTGTCTGCGCGGACGAAGCGCAGGCGTTGATTGTCGAGGATGAAGTCTACGCCCTGACCATTTCAGGTCCGGCCGGTGGCGGCAGCGTTCGCAATGAACGCCGCCCGCGGATCGATACGCTGACTGGGTTTATACCACGCGAACGGGTGAAGCCGACTGTGCATTGGAGCGTGGCATGAAGGTGCGGGACATTGCCGCTGGTCGGGCGGGCGACAAGGGCGACGCGCTGGACCTGTCGGTCGTGGCGCGCGATGCGGAGTCCTATGCGCTTCTGGAACGGACGCTGACGGAGGGGGCAGTGCAGGCGGCGCTGAACCGTGTCGCTCCCGGTCCGGTGAGGCGTTACGCCGTACCGGGCCTGTGGGCGCTGAAGTTCGTTGCGCCGTACGCGCTGCCAGGCGGTGTCTACGCGTCACTACATGCCGGGCTGCACTGGCAGAAGGCGGCGATCTGGGTGTTACTGGAATTGGAGGTAGGGTAGGGCCGGCACGACGTGGGAGCAAACGGCTGGCAGCCTTCGGTCATTCCATGGCCGTCATGGCCTGGACAAGTTGGCTAGACCTCCAACAATGTGGGTGTCCGGTGGCATTGCCACTTTGGCATGGTGGGAAGGCTCGCTATGGCGGTGGCGAGCCTGTGTCGTATCGCCGGCGTCCCGGGCCGGCAATTTCAGCGCGTGAGCGGACCAACCGGGCCATGACGACGAAATTCGATTGGTGCCAGATCAGCGGCCCGTCCTGACATCTGTGTCGCGCACCAGCCAGGTGTACGGCCTCAGACAGCCCGCCGCAGATCCAGCGTCCGCGGATGCTCCCGCGACCGGCGCACCACCGGTTCCTCCATTAGGCCGGGCGTGTGGCCGAACGGGAAGAACCGCGCTCGCCGTCGTGCTTCGGCTTCATTGGCGTTGACCGGGAACGTGTCGTACGACCGCCCGCCGGGATGCGCGACGTTGTAGGTCAGGCCGCCGAGGCTGCGCCCGCTCCAACTGTCGTAGATGTCGAACACCAGCGGCACCTGCGGCTGGATCGTCGGATGCAACGAACTCGGCGGGTTCCACGCCTTGAAGCGCACGCCGGCGACGTATTCACCCTCGCGGTCCGTCGGGTTCAGCGGCACGGCGACGCCGTTGCAGGCCAGCACGAAGCGCTCATCCACCCAGCCGGCGACGCGCGCCTGCACCCGCTCAACGGAACTGTCCACGTAACGGACGGTCCCGGAGCCGGCCTGCTCCTCGCCGAGCACGTGCCAGGGTTCCAGCGCGTTGCGCAGTTCAAGCTCGACGCCCTTCACCGCGATGCTGCCGATATGCGGGAAGCGGAATTCCGTGTGCGGCTCGAACCACGCGGGATCGAGCGGATAGCCAAGGATTGCCAGTTCCTCCAGCGCCTGGTTCAGGTCGGCGCGGGCGTAGTGTGGCAGCATGAAGTCGTCGTGCACGCGGGTGCCCCAGTGTACCAGCGTCCGCTCATACGGATGCTCCCAGAATGCCGCCAGGGCAGAGCGCATCAGCAGCATCTGCGCCGCCGACATCCGAGCATGCGGCGGCATCTCCAGCGCTCGGAATTCCACCAGGCCGCGGCGGCCCGAGGCGCTGTCCGGCGTGTACATCTTGTCGATGCAGAATTCGGTGCGATGGGTGTTGCCGGTCATGTCCGCCAGAATGTTGCGGAACAGTCGGTCGGTGACCCACGGTGCCACCGGCTCCTTCGCCTTGATCTGGCTGAAGGCGATTTCCAGTTCCGCCAGGCTGTCCTGCCGCGCCTCATCGACGCGCGGATGTTGTGAAGTCGGACCGATAAACTGGCCGCTGAACAGGAACGACAGCCCGGGATGGTTGTGCCAGAAGCCCAGCAGTGACTTCAGCAGGTCGGGCCGCCGCAGGAACGGTGAGTCGGACGCCGTCGCGCCGCCCATCACCACATGGTTGCCGCCGCCGGTGCCGACATGGCGGCCGTCGAGGTTGAACTTTTCCGTCGCCAGCCCGACCTGGCGGGCTTCCTCATACAGTTCCTCGGTAATGCGCACCTGCTCCGCCCAGGACGTGGCAGGGTGGACGTTGACCTCGATGACGCCCGGATCGGGGGTGACCGAGAAATGCTGGATGCGTTCGTCCTCGGGCGGCAGGTAGCCTTCCAGCACGACCTGCCGATTCATTTCGGACGCCGTGTCCTCGATCGCCGCGGTCAGCGCCAGCCAGTCCTCGACCGCGAAAAGCGGCGGGAAGAAGACATGCAGCATACCGCCGCGGGATTCGACGGCCAGCGCGGTGCGCACGACGCCGGGATCGGATTGGCCTACCACCGGAATGTCCTGCGGCATCGGTCGGAAGCCCTCGATGCTGCTGCCGGGGCCTTCGCGGAAGGCACGGCGGGTCTGGATCGCCTGCCGGGGCGGCAGCGGAGTCCGCGGCGCAAACGGATCGGGTTCGCTATCGAACTCCTTCGCGGCGTATTCGGGATCGACCCAGGGCAGCGAGTCCAGCGGCAGGCGCAGTCCGATCGGGCTGTCGCCGGGGATCAGGAACATTTCGCCGGCACGGAAGAACCACTTGCCCGACTGCCAGCGCCGCACGCCGCCATCCATCACGCGGTGCAGCGGCAGCACACTGCCGACGACGGAGTTCAGCCCCTGGCCGAACACGCGCGCCAGGCGTTCGCGCTCCAGCGGATCGCGCAGCTTCGCGTCCTCGACCACCACGTTGGCGGGCAGGCGATGTTCCTTCCAAAGATAGTAGTGGATGTCCTCATAGGCCGGGATGACCAGACCCGGATCGACCTGCAGCCGTTCCGCCAGGATGGTCGCAAAGGTCGCCGCCTCTTGCGCCGTTGCGTCATCATGGTCGTCGTCCGAGGCGAGTAGCGCCGGATTGTTCCAGATCGGCTCGCCGTCCTGGCGCCAATGACAGTGCAGCGCCCAGCGGGGAAGCTGCTCCCCAGGGTACTGCTTGCCCATGCTCAGGTTCAGCACCGCGCCCGAGGTCCAGCGGTCCTTCAGGCGGCGCAGCAGCCGGTGCGCGTAGGCCCGCTTGGTGGGACCGAGCGCATCGGTGTTCCACTCGGGGGCGTCCATGTTGTCGGCGGCGATGAAGGTGGGTTCGCCGCCCATGGTCAGCCGCACGTCGCCACGGTTCAGCGCGCGATCGACCTCGGCGCCCCGTGCCAGGATCGCCTGCCATTGCGGTTCGGTGTACGGCTTCGTCGTGCGCGGCGTCTCGCGGATGCGGCGGATCGACATCTCAAAGCCGAATTCCGTCTCGCACTTCTCGACCAGGCCGGTGATCGGCGCGGCGGAGATTGGGTCGGGGCTGGCGGCCAGCGGGATGTGGCCTTCGCCGCAGAACAGGCCCGAGGTGGCGTCGAGGCCGACCCAGCCGGCCCCGGGCAGGTAGACCTCGGCCCAGGCGTGCAGGTCGGTGAAATCGGCGGTCGGGCCTTCCGGACCTTCCAGTGGCTTCACGTCGGCGACGAGCTGGATCAGGTAGCCGGAGACGAAGCGCGCGGCGAAGCCGAGGTTGCGCAGCACCTGCACCAGCAGCCAGGCGGAATCTCGGCAGGATCCCTTGGCGCCACCCAGCGTTTCCTCGGGCGTGAAGACGCCGGGCTCCATACGGACGATGTAGGCGACTTTGCTTTGAATAAGCTGGTTCAGCTCAATCAGCAGGGAAACTGTGCGCTCTGCCTGCTTCGGCAGGGTGGCGAGCAGCTCGGTCAGCAGCGGGCCGGGCGGGTCGATTTTCCGGAACGGTGCCAGTTCCTGGTCCAGAACGTGGTCGTAGGTGAACGGGAACTTCTCCGCCTCCGGCTCCAGGAAGAAGTCGAACGGGTTGATCGTCACCATGTCGGCGACGAGGTCGACGGTGACCTCGAACCGGTCCACTTTCTCGGGGAAGACCACACGGGCGAGGTGGTTACCCTGCGGGTCCTGCATCCAGTTCAGGAAGTGCGGCTGCGGCTCAACCTTCAGGTTGTAGGAGACAACATGTGTGCGCGACTGCGGCGCGGGACGCAGGCGGATGGTCTGCGGGCCGAGGGAGACGAGACGGTCATAGTGGTAGGACGTCTTGTGCGTCAGCGCGACGTGAAGCGGCATACGGAAAGGTCCGGAGATGGGGAACGTTCCGGTGTTTTCGCACTGCACAATCTTGGAAGCAATGGTGTCGATCCGGTGCAGGCATGCGATGGTGGCATGAGAAGTGCCCAACATTTAGGCGGTTCGTCGGTGCGTAGACGTACCCGACGCTCTCCTACCGCCGGCACTGCCCGGATGGGTAGCCTTTGAGCGCTCCAAACGCTGGACGGGCCCGCATTGGTCCGGTGTTGAACGGAGGCAGGCGAGGCATCGCCACCGCATCCTATGGCACGTTTGTGCGTCGTCAGGTGGACGATCCTGCCGAAACCGCTACCGGGCAGGTTGGGTCGCGAGCCTGGGGCACGCGATCTTGCGGTCTGCCATGGCCTCGCGAAGGTCGTCGGCCATGCCGGCCGGCTCGAAGCGGACGGAGTGTACAAGCAGGCGGCAGGCGATGGCGGTGCCGACAGCCTGGTCGTCAGGGTCGTCGATAAAGCGCCAGGCTCTGCGGGCGATGCCCGTGGCGACCGCCGGATCCTTGGCGGCGAGTTCGTCAACAAGCAGCCTTGCCAGTGCCGAGATGTAGGCGGGCGGCGGCGGTGGCGCCAGTTGCCAGGACAACGGGTGGCCGGGGAACAAGGTCCCCGGGGCCGCCGTTGAGAGGGCCGGCTGGCCATGGGCGGCACGAAACGCAGGCGCCGGTAAGGTGCTCTCCTGCAAGGGCACAGGCTGTATGCGCTCAAAAACGTCTCTGCGGCGGATGGCATCGGGGATGGCGTGCAAGCGCGCACGCAGCAGCGTGCGCTGCTCGTCGCTGAGAGGCGTGGTGAGGTCGGTGTCGCGAACATCCGCGAGGCCGATGTCGGCCGGCTTGCCCGAGGGGGCCCGGCTGTGCCAGAGGCCAGCCTTGCGCAGGTTGGCACCCTGCAGCTGCGCGTCGGACAGGTCCGCCCCCTGCATCTGTGCACCGGCCAGGTCAGCGCCCGCGAGGTCCGCATGCAGCAGGCTCGCGCCGTGCAACTGAGCGTCCGAAAGCCGGGCACCCTGCAACTGGGCATCCGACAGGTCGGCACCCTGCAACTGCGCATCCGACAGGTCGGCGCCCTGCAACTGTGCCGACACGAGATTGGCGCCCTGCATTTCCGCCCGCAGAAGGTAACTGCCCTGCATCTGCGCCTGCGCAAGGGAGGCGCCCTGCATATGTGCTTGCGCCAGACGGGCGCCTTGCAGGCTCGACCGGTCCAAATTTGCCTGCCGCAGGTCAACATCGGTCATGTCGGCACCGTAAAGCCGGCTCTCGGTCAAATCGGCGAAGCGAAATGACCGCTCGCGCAGCACGACACCCTCCACGCCCGACAGTGAGTGCTTCGCTTCCGATCCATCGGCCAGCAACGAGACCATGACCTTCTCGTCCCACACTTTTTCCACCAGGGTTCGGCGCTCAACGCGCAGGAAGCGGCAGCCCCAGTTCAGGTGCGGGCAGGCGAGCCAGTCCAGCGGCTGCAGGGCCAGCGCCATCAAGGGAATCCCGGCGTTTGCAGCACTGCCGGGCTCGTAACGCACGATGCGCGAATCTGCGTCTGGCGGCACGACATTGAGAAAGAGGGCGTTGAACGATGCGATGAGGGCCGGCAGGCCAAGCAGCAGCACCCAGCGGCGCAACCGTGTGCGCAGGTCACCAGGCCACGGCGAACCGTCCGGTGCATTGCGATAAAAAAATAATACCACCGCCAGCAGATCGAGCGCGAGCCACGCACGCTGCACGTTGGTGATGAACTCGCTTTGATAACGGATCGCATTGATCTGGACAAACAACAGAACCAGCAGCGGAATCGCTGCGACGATGACGACAAACAGCACCGGCCACAGGCGGCTGTGTAACGCGGAGCCTGGTGGCGCGATCTGCGCCTCGATGAATTCGGTATGGGTCAGCAGGAGGCGGCAGCGCTCGCGATCCTGTTCCCGTGGGACCGTTGCGTCGAGTTCGCGCGTGAACTGCCGCAGGTTCGCGGCGAGCATGTCGTATCGAACCAGGGCCAGGATGTGCAGGCAGACGAAAACGCCGGGCGCGATGGCAAACGAGAAACTGACCGGGAGCGA
>JAFEFW010000160.1 GCA_018240405.1 Pseudomonadota bacterium | reverse complement strand
CATTTGCCATGGTTGCTCCGCCCATAACCCGTTTCGAACCCAACAGATCCAGACCAGGGACATTCCACGCTGCTGAGACGTAGAGTTAGCCGGCCAAAACGTCGCTCACTAGCCTCGGATACATACACTTCGCAGGCAAGGCTCGCTGCCTCTAACCAACGCGGTTGACGGGCTGCGGTCGTCAGGTTGGCTGTCGGCTGAGCAAATTACCGCGCCGCCGGCAGTCCTATCCGCCTCATCACCACCGCTGCCACCCCCGGCACCGCCACCAGCACCACCAGCAGCCACACCGCCACGCTCGCCGCCGTCGGCCAGTCGCGGTTGGAGAAAAACTCCTGCCACAGCACCTGCCCAACCAATTGCGCCTGAGGCCCGCCCAGCAGCGCCGGGATCACGAACTCGCCGATCGCCGGGATGAACACCAGCCCCACCCCCGCCGCCACGCCGGGCAGCGACAGCGGCACCACCACCCGCCACAGCACCGCCCAGGGCGGCGCGCCGAGGTCTGCCGCCGCCTCCATCAACGCCTTATCCAGCCGCGACAGCCGAGCATACAGCGGCAGCACCATGAACGGCAGGTATGTATAGACAATACCGATATACATGGCCGCATCCGTGTAGAGCAGCCGGTGGCCGCCCAGCAGCCGCACGATCCAGCCGTCATCGGCCAGCAGGCCGATCCAGGCGTTGATCCGCATCAGGAACCCGGTCCAGAACGGCAGCATCACCGCCAGCAGCAAAACATTCTGCCACCGCACCGGTGCCCGGCTGATTGCCAGCGCCATCGGGAATCCGGCCAGCAGGCACACCAGCGTCGAAACTCCCGCGACCCACAGGCTGCGCAGCAGCGCGTCGCGATACAGCGGGTCCGTCGCCACCAGCGTCAGGCTGTCGAGCGACACGCCCAGCGTGTAGGGCGGGATCCCGTCCGCCGGTTGCGCAAATGCAATCAGCACGACGATGATCAGCGGTGCGCCGAGCATCAGCAACAGCCATAGTGCCGGCACCGCCAGCATGATCCGGCGAAAGATCATTCCGGCAGCAGGATACAGGCCTCGGGCTGCCAGCCCACCCGCACCGTTGCCCCGACCGAAACCGCGCCGGCAGCCAGGCCGTCGGACAGTTCGCGCATCACCCGCAGCCTCGTGCCGTCGCGCAGGCGCACGCGCACGGTCAGTGCCTCGCCGGCATAAGCGACCTCGTGCACCACGCCCTCTAGCGTGTTCGGCGCGTCGGCCCAGCCGATGCGCAACCGTTCCGCTCGCAGCGCCAGCAGGCCCGGACCCGGCGTGCCCGCCCGCGCCGCCCGCACGTCAGTGTCCAGCGCCGGCAACGTAATGGACACGCCATCCGCACCGACCACGCAGGGCAGGATGTTGGCGGCGCCGAGGAAGGACGCAACGAACCGGTCCGCCGGCTGTTCGTACAGTGCCACCGGCGTGCCGATTTGCGCCATTCGTCCGTCGCGCATGACGCCGATGCGGTCGGCGACGCTTAGCGCCTCTTCCTGGTCGTGCGTCACCAGAACGAAACTGATGCCCAACGAGCGCCGCAGGCGCACCAGTTCGGCGCGCGTTTCCATGCGAAGGCCCTCGTCCAGCGCCGAAAACGGTTCGTCCAGCAGCAGCAGCCTCGGCTGCGGCGCCAGGCTGCGGGCCAGCGCCACGCGCTGCTGCTGCCCGCCGGACAGTTCCGACGGGCGGCGGCGCCCGAAACCCTCCAGCCGCACCAGGGCAAGCATCTCCTCCACGCGCCGCTGCGTTTCCGCGCGCGACACGCCCTGCTGGCGCAGGCCGAAGCCGATGTTCGACGCGACGCTCATGTGCGGGAACAGCGCGTAGGACTGGAACATGGTGTTGACCGGCCGTTTGTGTGGCGGCAGCGCGGACAGGTCGGCGCCGTCCAACACGATGCGTCCGCTCTCCGGGCGCACGAATCCACCGATGGCGCGCAGCAATGTCGTCTTTCCGGAACCGGAACCACCAAGCAGGACGAAGAGTTCGTCGCGCCCGACGGTCAGGTCCAGGCGGTCGAGCGCGCGGTGGCCGCCGTAGCGGACGGTGACGCCGGAAACGGTCAGCACACGCGGTGGGCTTTCCGGGTCTGCGGTTCAGGACAGCGCTTCAGCCGATCGTGTTGGACGCAACGGCCCCTGTCGCTGGAGGGGGTGGAGGGGGCGCAGGCCCACGCTACCGTCATGGCGGGCGAAGGCCCGCCATCCACGCCTTCGTAGCGACTACCGTACGGACCCGGAACAAATATCGCAAGGCGTGGATGGCGGGCCTTTGCCCGCCATGACGACAGGGACTGCACCTTCGCCCGCCATGACGATGAAGCAACGGCTGGCTTGTCCGCCACCACAGCTGCCGCCGCCCTCACGTCCTGCGCCTCGTTTCCCCGTCCCTCACTTTCCCGCCTTGAACCGCGACCACATCCGTGTCCGCGCACGATCCGCCGCCGCGCCCGCCTGCGTGATGGTATAGAACCGTGCCACCACCTCCGGCGGTGGGAACACGCGCGGATCGTCCAGCAGCGCCTTGTTCACCAGATCACGCGTCGCAGGGATCGCGTTCGGATATCGCGTCGCATCCGTAATCTTCGCCATGATCTCGGGCCGCAGCACGAAGTTGATGAACGCCAGCGCCTCCTCCTTGTGGGGCGCGTCGACGGGGATCGCCAGCATGTCGAAGCCGATCTCCGCACCCTCCTTCGGCACCACGTATTCAACAACAACGCCCTTTCCAGCCTCCTTCGCCCGCACCGAGGCCTGCGCCACATCCCCGGAATAATCGAACGCCAGGCAGGCATCGCCGTTGGCCAGCAGTTCCAGCGCTCCGCCGCTGGAGAACGTGCGGATGTAAGGCCGAATTCCCATCAGCACCTTCTCCGCCGCGGCAAAATCCGCCACATCCCCGCTGCTTGGATTTCTCCCCAGATAGTGCAGCACCGACGGCACCACATCGATTGCGGAGTCCATCATCACGATGCCGCACGGCGCGATCTTCTTCGCCCATTTCGGATCGAACAGCAGTGCCCAGGAGTCCAGCGGTGCATCCGGCGCCAGCGCCTTGATCTTCGCCGGATTGATGCCGATCCCGATCGACCCCCACAAATAGATCGCGCCATGCTTGTTGCCGGGATCAGACGACTCCACCCGCTGCATCATCGCGGGGTCAAGGAATTTCCAGTTCGGCACCTTCGCCCGGTCGATCGGCGTCAGCGCCCCGGCCTTGATCAGCCGGGAAAACGTCGGCTCATTGCTCGGTGTGACGATGTCGTAACCGGAACGGCCGGCGAGCAGCTTTGCCTCCAGCGTCTCCAGGCTGTCGAACACGTCGTAGCGGGTCTTGATACCCGTTTCCTTGGTGAACTGCTCCAGCACCGCCGGATCGATATAGTCCGTCCAGTTGTAGATATTGACGACTTTCTCGTCCGCCCGCGCCGTCAGCGGCGCCAGCAGCAGGACCAGCAGAAGCAGCCAGCGGATCATGCGGACGCCGGCGGAATGAAGGCGGCCTGCGTGCCACCATCGACCGGAATGGTCGTGCCGGTCATGTATCGAGATCCATCCGACAGCAGGAACATCATCAGGTCCACGATATCGTCCGGCTGTGCGATGCGCCCGACCGGAGACACGCCCGACGGCCGATACCCAGCCGACGAATTCGGGTTCGACACCGCGCGTACCATCGGCGTATCGACCGTGCCCGGTGCGATGGCGTTAACCAGCACGCCCTTCGGCGCCCACTCGGCTGCCATCACCCGGCACAACTGGCTCACCGCCGCCTTCGACGCCGCGTAGACGCCGCCGGACACCTTCGGTCGCAGCGCGGCGATCGACGACAGCAGCACGATCCGTGACGGCGCGTCCGGAGCGGCGGACGCCTCCAATGCCGGCAGCGCCTTCTGCGCGCACAGGAAGGTGCCGCGCAGGTTCACCCGCATCACCAGGTCGAAATCCTCGATCGGCACGGACTCCAGCGGACCGGTGCGCAAGACGCCGGCGCAGGTGATGACGGCATGCAGCGGCCGGCCAATCCGCGCAAAGGCCGCCTCTACCGACGCCGGATCGCCGACGTCGCAGCGAATGCCCTGGAAGCCGTCGCGCCACCCGCCGGTGTCCTCGGCGTGCACGTCCAGCCCTGCGACGCGCCATCCCGCCGCCTGCAACCGGGCACAGGCCGCCTGGCCGATTCCGGACGACGATCCGGTCACCACTGCTGTCTTGACTACCATTGGTCTGCCTCCCTTGCTCCCGCCCGAAGGCTGGGTTCATGGTAACCGCCTGCGATCCCTGCCGAAAGACCACACGATGTGCGGCCGTTACGCTGTCTTCCTGCCCGCCGAGGCTATCGCCGCACTGTTCCGCGCGACCGGGCCGTGGCCCAACTGGCCGGCGACGTGGAACATGGCGCCGACGCGTGACGCCCCGGTAGTGCGCCGCCACCCGGAAACCGGTGAGCGCCGCCTGGACCTGCTGCGCTGGGGCCTGGTGCCGCACTGGGCCAAGGATCCGAAGGCAGTGCGCATGTCGATCAACGCCCGGTCGGAGACGCTGTCCTCCACGCCGATGTTCCGCGACGCCTGGGGGCGAGGCCGCCGTTGCCTGGTGCCCGCCGACCTGTTCTATGAGTGGCAGGTGACGCCGGAGGGCAAGCTGCCTCACGCCATCGCCCGCGCCGATGGCCAGCCGATCGTCTTCGCCGGGTTGTGGGAGGGATGGCGCGGCGCCGACGGCACCATCATCCGCAGCTTCGTCATCATCACCACCGAGGCGAATGAGGCGCTGCGGCCACTGCACGAACGTATGCCGGTCGTGCTGGAACCGGAGGATTGGCCGCTCTGGCTAGGGGAGCAGGCCGGGGACGTTGCACCTCTGCTGCGGCCGTCGCCGGCTTCGTTCCGCGTCTGGCGGATTGGCACCGCCGTGAACAACGTTCGTAATGACAGCGCTGACCTGCTGACTCCCCTCGCGCATTGATCTGTTACCGCGTGCCAAGCCGGTGCCACGATCCCGCCGGGGTTCGGGCGCGTTCAGCCTCCATCTTCGAGCTGTCTGAAGAAGGAGAGAACGGATGCGTAGATTGATCCTGGCCACCGTCGCGCTGGCTGGCCTGATTGGGGTGGCGGCGCCGGGTGCGTCGGCGGCCTACTATGACGGCAACAGAACGGACTGGAACCGCGCGCATCGGGTGGAGCGGCAGGCGGAGTATAACTGGCATCACCAGCGCTGGCACCACCGCAAGTGGGAGCATGGTCACTGGCGCTACTACAACTGACGTCTGTCGGGCCGGCGGCATCCGTGTTGTGGATGCCGCCGGCCGCCGTACTGCACCGGTGCGTTGAAGCGGTGTTCTGCGGGCATTACGATTTAGCCCCACGTCTCTAACGCGACCGGCAGCGTTACCACCAAGCAGTGGCTGTACCAGAACCCTTGTAGTGGCTCACGGATCGTTACCTACTCATCATGCATCGCCGTCCAGGCCCTCGGACACAACACTTCTCCTCTGGTGATGCGCATGATACGGCATTGGCTACCTGAAAGGCATCGGCGTTCATCGGCGTTTATCGGTGGTTGCAGTCACGGCCTGCTGGCGCTCTGTGAACACTGGGATGCACGCGGACCAGGGATAGGCCCCACGTCGTGGCCTGACGACCCATCCGCGTTCGCGCCACACCCGTCACCGATGCTGCCTGGGTCGCCGCCTGCTCTCACCATAAGATTGACAGAGCGCCAGACCCACAGAGAACGGTCGCGCCGGCGCCGGTGTTGGGGTTCGGGTCGCCGCCGATGGCCCCTAAGCGCTGGCGACCTCGCGGTTCCGGTATGGAATAAATACCTTGACATCCGTAGCAAATAGACCTATCCCGCCGGCATTACAGCATCCGGTCAGGACCACATTCCATGTCCGTCTTTCCAGCTAACATTTCCGATACCGTCGTCTGCACCATCCTTGACCTTCTCCTTCCGCTCTTCCTCCGCTACGCCGGCACGCGGGAAGACGCGTGCCTCGTCGTTTTCGACCTGCTCATCGAGCAGAAGCCGCAGACCAATGAGGAACTCGGTCTCATCGCCGAGATCATCGGCTTCCGCTACAAGGCGCTCGGCCTGATCCGGGACTCTGAGCACCCGGACGTCCCGCTGGCGACCGTCCTGCAGCTCACGAAAACCGCCAACGCGCTGCGCCGCAACGAAGCCGCTGCCCAGCGCAAGCTGGACGCTCTCCGGCGTTCCCGTCTCGCAGAGCAGTCAACGGTACAAGCCGTCGAAGCCGAACCGCCGCAGGCTGAACCGGTGCAGCCGGCGCAGTCCGTCCCCGCCGAAGCGCCGCCCTCCGCCGCTGCCACACCGCCTCGAACCACCGGCATCCATACGCGCCTGCAGACGATGGTAGATGAACTGACCGATCCCGGTGACCCAGCCCATACGGCCGACATCAGCAACGACCTTGCAGCGCTGCGCCACGATCTGCTCGGCACCGCGCCACACGCACTGAACGGCACAGCCAGTCCCCCGCATCAGCCGTACTGAGCACGGTCGCAGTCTGATCGTCACGCCTGACCGTGCCGTGCGGTGATAGACTGGCGCGCCCGGAGCCCGCGCAACACGCTACGAACCGACGTCGTCAGTGCCTTTCGTCAAAGCCGGCCGAACCGCGAGCTACTGGAAGCCTTGTACCGCGTCAGTCCCTCGGGTGGGCTATTCATAATGATATAGAAACTACCAGCGCGCCAGCATCAACACGCCGCCGGTGCCATGCCGCGCCACCTCTCGCGCCTCGAAAGGCGGCTCTAACCAAAGCGTTACCATGTGCCAAGTCTTTGCCACGGTCTGGTCCAGGTGCAGGCAAAATCCACACCCATCCTGATCCTACCAAACAATCCGAGGAGGATCAGGACATGCGTAAATTCATGCTTGCCGTCGCAGCGGCGACCGGTCTGTTCGCCGCGACTGCCGCCGGCGCCTCCGCCGCGCCGCCGAACCACGCGGCAGCGTCCGCCGTCGATCGCGGCCTTGTGCACGACGTGTACTACGGCGATGGATACTATCGTGGTGGCGATCGCTATTACCGCGGTGACTATCCGCGCCGTTGGCACCGCCACTGGGACAACCCGCGCTATGCGTATGAGCCTCGGCATCATCCGCGGCCCCGCTATTGGGAGCATAACCGCTGGTACTACCGCTAGCCCTACACCACCGCCCGAGCGAGCACCTCGCTCGGGCGGACGCCGGCGGTTCGCAGATCGCGCAGGGTCGCATCGCGATCCCGCTTCGCCAGTCGCCGGCCGGACGCGTCACGTAGCAGACGATGATGGGCATACTCCGGCTCCGGCCAGCCCATCAGCGTCTGCAGCACCCGGTGCACATCCGTTGCCGCCTTCAGATCCTCGCCCCGCGTGACCAGGCTGACGCCTTGCAGCGCGTCGTCATGCGTTACGCAGAGATGGTAACTGGCTGGCGTTTCCTTGCGCCCGAGCACCACGTCGCCGAAGCGGACGGGATGGCAGGTGACGACGCCTTCAGCAGCCTCGCGGAATGTCAGCGTCCGGCCGATCCGCGCAAGCGCCGCGCCCATATCCAGCCGCAACGCGAACCGCTCGCCCGCTGCGATGCGTTCCGCACGTCGCGACGGCGCCAGGCTGCGGCACGTTCCCGGATACACCAGGCTGCCGTCCGGCGCGTGCGGGGCGGCGGCACTGTCGGCAACCTCGCGCAGGATGTCGGTGCGGGTGCAGAAGCAGGGATACAGCAGGCCGTCAGCGGCCAAACGGTCCAGCACCGCTTGGTAGTCCGGCAGGTGCTCCGACTGCACCCGCACCGGACCGTCCCAGTGCAAGCC
>JAFEFW010000015.1 GCA_018240405.1 Pseudomonadota bacterium | reverse complement strand
TGGAGAATCTCCAGGCGGGACACATAGTGGTTCACCGGGCCGTCGAAACGGACAACGTATTCGGCGTGGTCGCCCTGCAGGATTGCCTGGGCCGCCGGCCGCGACTCCATCATCTGCACCGGGCGCGCGGCGGCCAAACCCGACGGCAGCAGCAGCACCGACAGCAGCAGCGTCTGCCCGAAGCGTTGGATACTCATTTCATTGAAATGACAATGGCATCGCCTCCGAGGCTGAGCATCAGCCCCTCCCGCTTCGCCTTCAGGTGCATGATGACCCCGGCCTCATTCTGCAGCCACAGATCGCCGCCGCTCATGCTGCCGACTGCAAAGCCATAGCGTGCCTGGGCATAGGAGCCGGCAAACATTGCCAGCGAGGGCAGCTTGTAGACCTCGCCTGTCGCACTGATGGTGGAGACGCCGATGCCACCAACGCCAAGGCCGGCGATCGTGAACGGATAGGCCCGCCCCCTGTAGTAGATCGTGCCGGATCCACCGCCGCCACTGCCAATGTAGGCGACCTGGACTTCCTCCATTGTGACCGTGGCATCAATCGGTAGGCCGGCGACGGCCTGCTCGCCGAGCTTCACGTTGCTTTGGCACGCCCCAAGTAAGGCCAGTGAGGCGGCTGCCGGGATGAAAGACAGAAGGCTGCGGCGCTTTCTCATGATCCACTCCTACCCGGTCAACCCACAAACGACCGGCTCATGCATAGCACGACAGGCCGACTCGTCACGCTACCGCGATGGTCGCACACGCCGTCTCGTATCGCCAGACCTGTGCCACAGGTATCGCTCCAGCTTGGCACGCCAGCCCCGCCATTGTCCCGACCATGCAGCCGGAACCAATGGGTTCCGGACCCGCAGCGGCGGCGGCATGCCAGCCTGGTCATCCACGCGGCTGCCCTGAGCATTGGTCCGGCGCAAGCCCATGGTTATCCTGCCGCACTGCATCTCCGTCTGCCGGCCGGCGCTTGCGCCCTGGCTGGCAGACGGACACGCAACAGATGGGCCTTACTCCGGCGTCGCCTTCTGGTATTGCGTCGCCTTGGCGTCGCCCTGGATCGTGCTGCGGTCGCCCTTGACAGTCGGATTCGCCAGATTGGTTGGATTTGGTCCGCAGGCGCTGAGGCCGGCAAGGAGGAACGCGGCCACCGGGAGAGTCCGAAGGAGAAGATAAGCGTTCATGATTCGTCGCCTCATAAATGGTTTCAATAGGGTGCGCGAGCGCTTGCATAGCAGCAACGGTATGCGCACGTCACGTTGGATTCGCCTTGTTACCGCGTGCAGCGATTTCTTGCAGAACCAGCCTACGGATTCCTTTCGTGCACCATGCCGTTCCTCATAACCCGCAGCGGTTACGACGGGAACATCAGCTTGACTGTGAACTGCAGCAGCCAGGTGTCGTTGCCAGCCTGCGCGCGAACCGCGTTGTAGTAGCTGTCGATTTCGAACTTGACCGGCTGGCTGCCTATGCGGATGGTCTTCGACACGCCGCCGCCAACCGGAACGGTCCATACCTGACCGGGCTTCGCCAGCCAGTTGGCGGTGATGTTGGGCGACGTGCCGATCGCCCACCCATTGCCAAAATGATAGTCGGCAAATGGGTTGATCAGCATCTGGCTATAACGATCGCTACTGTGGGGCGGACCGCCAAACGACCAGATCGTGTTGACCACGGCGCCGTAGACCCAGTTTGAACCGCGCACATCATGGAAGAATGCGAAGGAGGGGCCACTGCCCCACTTGTTGACGCCGAGCGCGGCATTCGTTGCCGTAGGATAGAACAGGACCGGGCCCGCACCCCAGTAGAACCCGTCGCCACGAGACGGCGACAGGAAGAAGGTCGTGTAGCCGTTGCCCAGTCCGCCATTCCAGTTGGCGCCATACTTCTTCGGCGGCTGCGAATAGCCTGGAAGCTTGGTTCGCGTGACCAGCGCCCAAGCATCACTCAGTTGAAACGGCAGAACCGCCTGGTCGAGTTCAAACGTACTTTTGGTCGACTTATACGGCCCGTCGAGAAACTCGGCCTTGTACCGGAACGGCAGGGTGATGATTCGGGTGACCGGATTCTCCGCTTGCTTTGACATCTCATCGATATCGATCCCAGTGCAGGTGGCGGCCGCCGGGCAGCCGGCCCCGGCAAGGGCATCCGACCGAGCGATTGGCTGCGCCAGCGCTGGCACCATCCACGACAGCAGCGCGCCCCAAGCGGCCGGCAAGACTGATCGCCGCATTATCCGTGCCGGCGCCTCGGCCGGTCAGACCGACAATGCTGTACCGTGCGCCGCGGCCCGTTCGCTTCTGCGACGGTGGCGCGTATCACCACGGCGCGGCGCATGCTTCGGAACGTGCGCAGATGCGCAGGCGGCCAGATGGGCAAAGATACACTCCCGTGGCGCGCGGCAGCACCGGCATCATGACCGGGTCGCCTCCTAACCCGACCATGATCGAAGCCACGGGCGTTCTCAGCTCTTCTTGACGTCGAGCGTCGCGACTTCAAACGGAACCAGCTTCAGGTCACCGTTCTGCAGCTGGTACACCGCGATACCCTTCTCAAAATCGACCGCTGCGACGCGGCCTTGCGCAAACAGCAGCGAAATCTTGTTCAGCAGCATTGTCTCAAGAATTTCGCGCACCTTCTGGCCGCCCTGGGCCATCCGCTTTTTGACTTCAGCCTGAAGCGCCGGTGTGAGTTGGGCGAGTTCGGCCTTTTCAAAAGCTGTCAGCTGAGTCGCCGCATGGGCCGCGACCGGAACCAGCGCAGCAGCAGCCGCGACTGCCAGGAGCGCCCTTCTTTGCGAAGCAACGAGCATGTTCTGTCTCTCCATCTGTTTTGGGTCTCCCGACTGCCGGGAAACGACGTGCGAGGCGCCCCGCGTCCAACTTGCCGCGGCTTTCAGCCGCGTGCGCATTAATGATCACGGTTCAGCACATCGCCGTTACTTCATAGCATGGTTCCGAATGTGTATGGATATGCTTTGTGACCCGTTGCGGCGGCACTGCCTGACCGTCCGGACGGGTCATCTCTTCATCATTTCCGTCGCCTGGCAAAGTGCAGGTCGCTCGGAGTAGCCGTTCCCTGATGATACATGGCATTACGCGTTAACAGATGCCCAGAACGCCGCACTATGCGATTTCGGCAACACCGGTGTTTGGAAGGACGGGATTGCCCGACGCCCGACCAGTCCGCCTCTCCATGTCAGACGTGTCCGAACGTCGTGACTCCCGCAAGGCAATAACGCCCAACGGGAGCAGCATCAGCTCTGGGTCGGCGGTTTTCACCTTGCGCCGCTCCACCGCCTGCACCATGGCTGGAATGGCAAGCTGGGGAGTAAAGGCCGGCGGCTCCCTTATCCCCCGACCCGCTCGTCGGAATTTACACCAAGCTGCTTCAGCTTCCGGTGCAACGCCGATCGCTCCATGCCTACAAACTGCGCCGTGCGGGAGATATTGCCACCGAATCGAACGAGCTGCGCATGCAGGTATTGCGTTTCAAACAGATCCCGCGCCTCACGCAGCGGCAGCGACATGATATCCGCCGTCGGGTCGATGTTCAGCAGGGCCGGCGCCCGCGACCCGATCTCCGGCGGCAGCATGTCCGCTCTGATCACCTCGCCCGGCGTGCCGGGCGCCATGATCAGCAACCAGTCCATCAGGTTGCGCAACTGCCGAACATTCCCTGGCCAGTCATAGGCCTGCAGCGCCGCCAGCGTATCTGCCGACAGTGGACGCGCCGGAATGCCGGAGGTTTCGGCGGAACGCTGGATGAAGGTGTGCGCCAGCACCGGCACATCCTCCCGCCGCTCGCGCAACGACGGCACCTTCATCGGCACCACGGCCAGACGATAGAACAGGTCTTCGCGGAAGCGGCCGGCTGCGATCTCCGCCTGGAGGTCGCGATTGGTCGTTGAGAGCACCCGCACGTCGACCTTCACCCGCGAGGACCCACCCAGCCGCTCAAATGTCTGGTCCTGCAGCGCGCGGACGATCTTGCCCTGCGTCTCCAGCGGCATGTCGGAGACTTCATCCAGCAGCAGCGTTCCGCCATGCGCCCGCTCCAACACACCGGCCCGGCGCGGCTGCGCAATCGGATCGGCGCCGGCCTCCAGGCCGAACAGTTCTTCTTCAAAACGGGCGGGGTTCAGCGTGGCGCAGTTCATCACCACAAACGGACCGCCGGACCGCCTGGAGCGGGCATGGATCATGCGCGCTACGACTTCCTTGCCCGATCCGGCCGGCCCGGTGATGAGCACGCGCGAGCCTGTCGGCGCCACCCGTTCCACCTGCGAACGAAGCTGCACGATCGTCGCGGAGTCGCCCGTCAGCGTTGCCTCGGGCCCGGCGCGCAGGCGCAATTCGGCGTTTTCCCGCGCCAAAGCTGCTGCCTCCAGCGCGCGCTTTACCGACAGCAGCAGCCGGTCCGACTGGAACGGCTTTTCGATGAAGTCGTAGGCCCCTTGCTGGATGGCGCCCACCGCCATCTCGATGGTGCCGTGGCCGGAAATCATCACGACGGGCACATGCGGTTCCTCGCTGTGCAGCGCCTCCAGCACGCCCAGCCCGTCCATGCGCGAGCCCTGCAGCCACACGTCCAGCACAACCAACGATGGCCGGCGCTCGCGGAACGCCTTCATCGCGCTGTCGGCGTCGCCGGCGCCTCGGGTCTCATAGCCCTCGTCCTGCAGGATGCCGTCGATCAGCATCCGGATATCGGGCTCATCGTCGACGATCAGGATTTCATGCGCCATGCGGAACCCTCTCCTCGGCCGGGACAGCCGAACCGGCCGGAATCGGAAGCACCAGGGTGGCGACGGCGCCAGGGCCGTCAGAGCGATCGTCCAGCGACAACGTACCCCCGTGGTCTTCCATGATTTTCTTCACGATCGCCAATCCCAATCCGGTTCCCTTCGGCTTATGCGTGACATAGGGCTCCGTCAGGCGCGATCGATCTTCCTGCGGCAGTCCGACGCCATCATCGGTCACAGTGACGCGGACGGTATCGCCGAGGGACTCCACCACAATACCGATATGGCCGTCGTCGCCCTCGGGCCGGCCGGCGCGCATGGCGATGGCGTCGGCGGCGTTCTGCAGCAAATTTGTCAGCGCCTGCCGCATCATCCGACGATCACACGGCACCACCGGTCCGCGGTCAGGGATGGAGGTCTGCCAGTTGATGCCCGGCCGGGCGGTTTGCTGCAGCATCAGCGCATCGCGGACGATACGGCCGAGGTCGTCGGGCTTGATCACCGGATGCGGCATGCGAGCGAAGGCTGAGAATTCGTCGACCATGCGCCCGATATCGCCGACATGACGGATGATGGTGTCAGCGCACTGACGGAACGTGTCCGGATCGGAGCTGATTTCCTTGGCAAAGCGGCGCTTAAGCCGCTCTGCCGACAACTGGATCGGCGTCAGCGGGTTCTTGATCTCATGCGCGATGCGGCGCGCCACGTCAGCCCAGGCCGCCTTGCGCTGCGCCGATTGCAGTTCGGTGATGTCGTCGAACGTGACGACAAAACCGTCCGTACGGCCGCCTGACAGTTCGGCGCCGATCCGCACCAGCAGTGTGCGCCGCTGGTTCGCCGGGCCAAGCTGCGTCTCGGCGGTCCGGGGACGATCCGGTGCTGCAGCGACTTCGTCCAGTAGCGGGGCGAACTCCGGTATAATTTCAGCCAGGTCGTGACCGATCATTGCCAGCAGGTCGCGTCCCAGCAGTTCATCAGCCGCTCTGTTGGGCAGTTCGATGCGGCCCTGCGCATCCAGGCCGATGACTCCGGCCGAAACACCGGCAAGCACCGTCTCGGTGAACCGCCGCCGTTCGTCGATCTGGCTGTACGCCTCCATGAGTTCGGTGCGTTGCGCCGCTAGCTGCCCCGTCATGCGGTTGAAGGCACGCGACAGACCCGCCAGTTCGTCGCCTGTGGCCGGCTCGCGCACCCGCACACTCAGATCGCCGCTGCGCACACGTTCGGTCGCGTTGATCAGCGTGCCGATGGGCCGTGCGATCTGATTTGCCATCACCAGACCGATCAGCCCGGCGGCGAGCAGCACCAGCAGGGCGACAATGGCGAAGATCCAGGCGAAGGCGACCTGCAGCCAGGACCGGTTTTCATCCAGCCGCTGGTATTCTGCGACCGCTGCCTCGGTGCGGTGCATGTAGTTCAGGATCGAGGGATCAATCGGCCGGCCGATCAGCAGCAGCAGCGGCGGCAGCGACTCCATCCGCACGACGGCGCGCACGCGTGTGCCATCGCCGCCATTCAGCACCACCACGTCACCGCGCATCGCTGCCTGCGACACGGCCTGGGTCGGCGCCTCCACGCCCATGCCGACGAACATGCCGGCCGCAGCCAGCACCTGACTGGTGGTGGGCTCATATATAATCGCCTCGGTCAGGCCGCGCAGTGTCGTCTGCGTATCGAGCACCTGCGCGAATACCTGCGGATCTGCTGGCAGGAAGCGCCCGGCGCGCGCCAGATCCGCGGCCATCTCCAGCGCCACGGCGCGGATGTTGTTGCGGTGTTCATCCAGGTAGCTGCGCGACACCTGCAAGGATTCCTGCAGCGATTCGCGCACCGGCTCGTTGAACCAGGCCTGGATGCCGAAATGGAAGAAGGCGACCGCGAAGCATGCCACCAGGATGGTCGGCGCAACGGCAACACCGCTGAATAGCAACACAAGGCGCACATGCAGCCGCGAGCCGGCAGACCCCCGCCGCCGCTCCACCAGGACCCGGGTCAATCGCCCGCCCAACACGGCACCCAGGAGCAGCAAGACGATCAGATTGGCCAGCACCAGGCCAACAGTGACGCCTGGCTTCCAACCCAAGGGCGAGCCGCGCGCCAGGATGATGAAGGTCGACAGCCCCACCGCCAGCGACAGCGCGGTCAACGCCAGAGTCACCCCTTTGCCCAGCAGAATGTCGCCCATCCGGCCGCCAAGAGAAATCTTCGGTTCCGAAATGATATCGAGCGGTGCGGTGCGGCCCCGTTGCACGGGCTGGCGGGCAAAGACGTTCATGGCGTCCTCCATCCGCTGTGCCGGCAGGGCTGGCAGGCCGCCATTTACATCAGGCCCCGCACCACCGGGATTTCCAGGTCACGAATCTTCTTGCGCAGCGTGTTACGGTTCAGGCCGAGCATAGAGGCGGCCTTGATCTGGTTGCCTCGGGTGGCGGCCAGGGTCAGGCGGATCAGCGGCCGTTCCACTTCGGCGATAATCTTGTCGTAGACGTCGGTGATGCCGGCGCCATCATTATGCGTCGCCAGGAAATCCTTGATGTGACGCTCGACCGCACTGGACAGCGTTTCCGGGCCGGAAGACTGGGTTTCGGTGCCGGTCACGACATGCGATTGCACCGGCTCCGCCAGTTCTGCCCCGATGATGTCCGCGCCGATCACCTCCTCAGGGCACAATGCCGCCAACCGGTGCATCAGGTTTTCCAACTCGCGCACGTTACCGGGCCAACTATGCTGCTTCAGTCGGTCCACCGCGCCCTGGTCCAGGCTCTTGGCCGGCAGCCCGTCGTCCTTCGCCTTGTCGAGGAAGTGGCGGGCGAGCAGCGGGATGTCCTCTAGCCGTTCCCGCAGCGGCGGCAGGCGGATCGGCACGACGTTCAGGCGGTAGAACAGATCCTCGCGGAACAGCCCCTGGCGGATGGCGTTGCGCAGGTCGCGATGGGTGGCCGCGATGATGCGGACATTGGCCTTGATCGGCTGTCGCCCGCCGACGCTGGTGAATTCGCCTTCCTGCAGCACACGCAACAGCCGGGTCTGCGCCTCAGGCGGCATATCGCCGATTTCGTCGAGGAACAGCGTGCCGCCGTTGGCCTGCTCAAAGCGTCCCTGCGAGCGGTTGGTGGCACCGGTGAACGCACCACGCTCGTGGCCGAAAAGTTCGCTTTCGATCAGTTCGCGCGGAATGGCGGCCATGTTGATGGCAACGAACGGGCCGCCCCGCCGTTTCCCGTAGTCGTGCAGCGCCCTGGCCACAAGCTCCTTACCTGTGCCGGATTCGCCATTGATCATCACCGTCAGGTCCGCCGTCGTAAGGCGAGCAATCGTGCGGTAGATTTCCTGCATCGATGGTGAGCGGCCGATCAGCGGCAGCCGCTCCTCGGTATCCTTCGGCTCCGCCGCGGCGACGACCGGCTCCGACGGCTGCGCCAGCGCGCGGCCGACAACCGCCAGAAGTTCCCGCAAATCGAATGGTTTAGGCAAATACTCGAAAGCGCCGCGTTGCGTCGCCTTCACCGCCGTCATCAGGGTGGACTGCGCGCTCATGACCACGATGCGCAGATCCGGACGGATGCGCTTGATGCGCGGAATCAGGTCGAGCCCGTTCTCGTCGGGCATGACGACGTCGGTGATGACAAGGTCACCTTCGCCGTCCTCCACCCAACGCCACAGCGTGGACGCATTACCGGTACTGCGCACCTGATAGCCGGAGCGGCCCAGTGCCTGGGTCAGCACGGTGCGAATGGAGCGGTCATCATCGGCGACCAGCACGGTCGGCAAGGTCATTGGTCGGCATCCCTTTCCGTGACGACCGGAAGATGCAAGCGGAATTCAGTTCGGCCAGGGCGGCTGTCGACCTCGATCAGCCCGCCATGATCGCCGATGATCTTCGCCACCAGGGCAAGGCCGAGGCCACTGCCTGAGTTCTTCGAGGTAACGAACGGCTCGAATAGATGCGGCCTGATGTCGTCGGGGATCCCCGGGCCGTTGTCGCGGACGGAGACGAACAGCGGCAGGTCGAGGCGTGTCGTACTGCCGGGAATGGCGACACGCATGCCGTGCTGGAAGCCGGTACTCAGCACAATCTCGGGGTGCTTCACCGGTGCCTGCGTCACCGCTTCGGCGGCGTTCTTCACCAGATTCAGCACCACCTGGACCAATTGGTCGCGGTTTGCCCAAACCGGCGGCAACGACGGGTCGTACTGTTCCTGGAAGCGGACATGCGCCGCGAAGCCCGATTGCGCCAATTTGCGCACATGCTCCAGCACACGATGAATGTTGACGGCGGTGCGCGCGATCGGCTTTTCGCCAAATGCCTCCATCCGGTCGACCAGCGCCCGGATGCGGTCAGCCTCGTCACGGATCAGTTCGGCCAGTTCTCGATCCGCCGGGCCAACGCTGGACTCCAGTAATTGCGCTGCGCCGCGGATGCCCGACAGCGGGTTCTTCACCTCATGCGCCAGGATCGCCGCCATTCCGGTCACGCTGCGGGCCGCACCGCGGAAGGCCAGTTGCCGGTCCAGGGCACGCGCCGCGGAGGCATCTTGCATCACCAGCACGACCGCTCCCGGTTCCTCCGGCAGGGGTGACCCCTGCACGGTAATGCCGCGCTTGTTCAGGCGCGGGCTTTCCAGGTTCAGGTCATGGTCGACCACCGTCACCTCACCGGAGCGCACCTGCTCGATCAGCAGGAACACCGGGTTGTCCGGCGGCAGCAAATCGTTCAGTCGCAACTGCGCCAGACCGGCGGCGGAGATGCCGAGGAGCTGCTCCGCCGACTGATTCACGAAGCGGAACCGGTTTTCCGGGTCGAGCAGCACCACCGCGACCGGCATGGCCGCAAGCACCGCGCTGGCATCGGCTATCTTGTGGCGGCCAGCGAGGTGGCGTGCCGCCTTGGCAAGCACGGCGCTCATGCAGCCTGTGCCTCCAGCATGTCATCGCGGCCGGCAGTCACCCGCGTGGCGCCGCGGGCGATCAGCGGATCGTAGAAGCGATCAAGTAGCGCCAGCACCGATTCGGCATCCGGCAGCCGGTTCATGGTTGCCCGGAACTCAGCCGATCCGGGTAGCCCGCGCGAATACCAGGACAGGTGCTTCCGTGCCAGGCGGACACCGGGGCCGACGCCGAACTGGCTCAGCATGCGATTGTAATGCTCCAGGATGATGGATTTTTGCCGCTGCAGCGACGGTTCGGCAATGCGCTGCCCGGTCCGCAGATAATGCGCCACCTGCGCCGGGAACCAGGGCCGGCCGTAGCAGCCGCGCCCGATCATTACGCCGTCGGCGCCGGACAGCACCAGCGCGCGGGCCGCGTCGTCCTCGGTCAGGATGTCGCCGTTGACAATGACCGGGATCGAGACAGCGTCCTTGACGGAGCGGACGAACTGCCAGTCGGCAGTGCCGGTGTAGAACATCTGCCTGGTGCGGCCGTGGATGGTGACCATGCGGATGCCGCTATCCTGCGCGATGCGCGCCAGGCGGGGTGCGTTCAGGCTCTGGTGGTCCCAGCCCATGCGCATCTTCAGCGTCACTGGCACATTCACGGAGTCGACCGTGGCCTTCAGGATGGCGGCAGCGGTGACCTCATCGCGCATCAACGCCGACCCGGCCGCCTGACCAACGGCAACCTTCTTCACCGGGCAGCCGAAATTGATGTCGACGAGGTGCGCCCCCTTGTCGACGGCGATGCGTGCTGCCTCGGCCATCGCGCCGGGCTCGCAGCCGGCCAGCTGGACGGCAGATACCCCGCCATGACCGTCGATCTCGGCCATATCCAACGTCTTCCGATTCTCGCGGATCATCGCCCAGGAGGCGATCATCTCCGATACCACCATGCCGGCGCCCAACTGCTTCGCGGTCCGCCGAAACGGCAGATCCGTGACGCCGGACATCGGAGCGAGGATAACCGGAGTCTCAATTTTAACACCCTGCCCCAGATCGATTGATCCCAGAGCAGAAGGTGTGATGCCCGCACGACAGTTGCCCATGATTTGGGCAATCTAGCGCCACATTGGCCACGGCGCAATGAGCGAAAATGGGCATAACAGTCTTGCACAAATGCAGCCGACGTGATCAGCGGACACCGCTGCCCTATGGCCGCCGGCGCGTCGTACGCTTCGGTTGGCGCGTGCGGCATCACGCACCTGGCCGGCCGGCAGCTCTTTCCCGCGGGTGCGAGGGCCCAGAGGCTGAGGCATGTCGACTTTGAGGATGCGCAGCGGGCCGCCCAGGCCGCACCCTTGGCGAAGCATCCGTTTGATCCCTCGCGTAGAACACCGACGCGGGGCGCACCTGCAGGGGTGCCAGCCATCGGCGTTTATCGGCGTTCATCGGTGGTTCGCCTCTTTCGCACTGCGGACGCATCCCGTTCACAGCCCAGTAGAGAGAATGTCAAAACCGCCGATGAACGCAGATGAACGCCGATAGGCTGCCGCTGTCGTCAGCGGCGGCGTAGGTGGTGTTAAGAGCATTTTTGAGCTTACAACGCGGTGCCGCCTCAGGATCGGTGGCACCCGGATGGCGGTCAAAGATTTATGCCCGTTGCGCGGCGAGGCCGTATCGCCGTACCGCGCCCTGAACAGCAGACTACGCTACCAGACCGCGCTACTGGCAGCTCAGGCAAATCCGGGCGGCGGTCGGAAGCCGCCGAAGGCCTGCGCGATCAGGCCGGCGAACGCGATGGTCGTGCATGACAGCCTTCTGCCCTTTTGTGGTGAATCATTATGTGGCGGCTCTGCTGCCTGAAATGGCGTGCGTCAGACACCGGAACGTCGCTCTGGGTCAGGATATCCGCGCTGATGCCCCACTTTCCGCCCTTGTTGCAGGATGACAAGATGCGGAGCAGCGAGCAACCGCCGCGTGCATTGCCCGTTCCGCCGCTGAATGCTTTCGACAAGGTGCGGCATGGGACAAACCGACAGGCCGCGGCGTGACCGTCCATTGGCCGCATATCAGGCAAAGCGTGATTTCACGGCGACACCAGAGCCACCGCCGCCCGCACAGCATTCTGATGCTGCGACGGCGCCGCTATTCGTTGTGCAAAAGCACGTTGCTCACCGGGCCGGGCTGCATTGGGATTTTCGCCTGGAGCATGATGGCGTGCTGTGGAGCTGGGCGGTGCGGCGCGGACCGTCAATGGATCCGGCGGACAAGCGCCTTGCTGCTCATGTCGAGGACCATCCAATCGACTACGCGGGGTTCGAGGGCAATATCCCCGACGGCCACTACGGCGCCGGCGACGTCACGCTGTGGGACCGCGGCACATGGACTCCGCAAGCTGACCCGCGCGCCGGGCTGCGCGCCGGGGAGATCAAGTTTACCCTGCACGGCGGGCGGCTGAACGGCGGGTTTGTCCTGGTTCGCCTGCGGCCACGGTCGAACCGGTCCAGTGAGCAGGACAACTGGCTGCTGATCAAAGAGCGGGACCGGTATGCTCAGCCGGGCGCTGATGCCGGGGTGCTGGAGGCGAAGGCGCCCGCGCCGGGCGATGGGCCACAGCCGGCGCCAGGACAAGAGGCGCTGCACAAGCCAGTACGGTCAAGAACGCCAATGGCACAGCGACCGGCGCCGGGCGCGGTGCGCCGCGCCATGCCAACGCGGCAGGAACCACAACTTGCCACCCTGACCCACGAACCTCCGGAAGCAGGCGATTGGCTCGGCGAAATAAAATTCGATGGGTATCGCATTATCGCGTCGTGCCGTAACGGGCGGGTACGGCTGATCACGCGCAACGGACTGGACTGGACCGATCGCCTGCCCGCCGTGGCGGCGGCGCTGCGCAGCCTCGGCGCGGCCAGCATTCGGGTCGACGGCGAACTGGTCGCCCTCGACAAGGACGGCGTGTCCAGTTTCCCTGCACTGCAGGCGGCGCTGTCGGCCGGCCGAGATGACTCGCTACTGCTCTACCTGTTTGACCTGCTGTACATCGACGGCTGGGATCTGCGCCGCTGCACGCTGCGCGAGCGCAAGGGCCTGTTACTTAAGATAAACGAATGGCAAGGATTGTTGCGCTACAGCGACCACCAGGACGACGACGTCAGCGGCCTGTTGCAGGCGGCACGACGGATGAAGCTGGAAGGTATCGTCTGCAAGCGTGCCGATGCGCCCTATAGCGCCGGCCGTGGCGGCGACTGGCTGAAGCTGAAGACGCGCGGGCGGGAGGAGTTTGTCGTGCTCGGCTGGACCGACCCGAGCGGAAGGCGTGTCGGATTGGGATCCCTGCATCTTGGGTATTATGATGAGGCAGGTGACTTGCATTATGCGGGCGGCTGCGGATCGGGATACACCGATGACGTTCTGGAACGGTTGCAGCTTCTATTACCAGGCGTGGCAGATGGCACGCCGCCGGCGCTGCTGCTGGCGGGCGAGGACATTGGCAGGTCGATACACTGGGTCCGGCCTGAACTGGTTGCCGAAGTCGCCTACGCGGGCTGGTCCGGCGCGGGGCGGCTGCGGCAGGCCTCCTTCCTCGGCCTGCGGGAGGACAAGGCGGCGCGCGACGTGGTCCGGCCCGTGGCGAATGCGGACGAGGCGCGCAGATGGATTGTGCCGGCTCAGGCCAGCCGTCGCGGCGCATCGCAAGAGCCGGTAATCGCCGTGCCGCAGAAGCGCAGCAGCGATCGTCCGGCCATCACAAGCAACGGCAATCCGGCGGACAAAGCCGCGCGGCCTCGTGCCGCGGCGTCTCGCCCCAGCGGGTCCGCGGGCCAGGCTCCGCATCCGGCTGTTGGCACAATCGTCACAGCCGTCCCACCGCGGGCGCGTACTGAGGCGGTTGCAGGCGTAACTCTTACACATCCGGCCAAGCCGCTTTGGCCGGGCATCAGCAAGCGCGATCTCGTATCTTACTGGGAAGCGGTCGCGGACCATGCGCTGCCGGGTCTGGTGCGCCGCCCGCTCGCAGTGGTGCGTTGTCCCGACGGGATCGAAGGGGAACATTTCTTCCAGAAGCACTCGCACGGCGCGATGCCCGACGGTGTCCGTGACGGATCGGCCGATGGCGCACCTTACATGGCCATCGACGATTTCCAGGGGCTAGTGGCGCTGGTGCAGATGTCGACCCTCGAACTGCATGCATGGGGCGCGCACGAGGATGATCCGTTGCATCCGGATCAACTGGTGTTCGACCTAGATCCCGGCGAAGGCGTCAGCTTCGCTGATGTTGTTGCTGCCGCGCACGAACTCCGCGCCGCACTGGAGGCGCTTGGCTTGGCCGTGTTCTGCCGCACCACCGGCGGCAAGGGTCTGCATCTGGTCGTCCCGCTGAAGCCGGAGGCCGACTGGAACACAGCGCGAGCTTTCTGCAAGGCGTTCGCCGAGGGCATGAGCGCGCTGCGTCCGGAGCGGTACCTGTCCACAGTACGAAAGACGGACCGGCGCGGACGGATCCTGATCGATTGGTTACGGAACGGTCTCGGCTCCACCGCAGTGGCATCGTTCTGCCCCCGTGCGCGTCCGGGTGCAGGTGTGGCCGCGCCATTGAGGTGGGATGAGGTGGTTCCCGCTCTGGACCCGACGGCGTTTACCATCGCAACCATGCCGGAGCGGCTGGCGCGGCAACGTCGGGATCCCTGGGCGGGATTTGAGGCTGGCCGCCGGTCGCTGACGCCGGTGGCGCCAAAGCCTAAACCGACACAACGCCGCACGGCGGCCGCGAAGGGAAGCCAGATCGTCGCTGCGGCGCCGCCGCGGCGAAGCGTGCGCAAATCCGCCAAGCGCACCGATTGAAGTCTGGCGACCGTTAGCGTCAGCGCGGCCTGAGGCCACAGGTCTCGGTTCTGAGGTGTCGGAGAATTTTACACTTTAGAATCCGTCGGTCGCCGCCGCGGCTACCGGCAAACAGGTGCAATTGAGGTCCTGGCACTCAGGAGCCGCGTGGCACGCGCGAGGCTAAGCCCTTCATTACACAGTTATTTTGTGGGATGGCTGGCGTGAACACCGCAGTATTCGCTAGAGCCAATCTCCGCATACACCCGTGAAGGTTGTGCCGAGTATGGCCTGCGTTGAGCGGATGGGGACTGGTCGGTCCGGAGACTACCGGGCCGCGGCGGTCAAGCGGGAAAATCGGCGAGGAGGAGTCGGAGAACTTTACACCTGGTTACCGGACGCTGTGCAGCACGCCGCCAACCCACTGTTATAACTCATATTTTGTTTTTGGCATGAGCTTTGCTTCGCTTAGGGCGTTAGGCTAATGCGACTGCGAAGGAACATGGGATGACCAACATTCGTAAGACACTCTTGCTGGGTACGGCGCTCCTCGGCGTTTCGTTTGCCTACATGCAAGACGCTCAGGCTGTGCTGGTGGAGGCGCGCTTCAAGTACAACTCCGACCCGTTTGTCACGCTGACCAACTCTTCGGTATCGCCCGGTGCGTTTACGCTTGGTGGCCCGCAGTCGGTTAACAGCGGGCAGTATAACATCACCTCGGCGTCCGGCACCGCCTTCCCGCTGCTGTCGCCGTTCCCGAACTTCTCCACCCAGGCCCTGGTGTCGACACCATCCGGTGGGGTCGGCACGGTCGGCGACACGATCATTATCCAGTTCACCGAATCGTTTGATCCGAGTGGACCGACGCCGCCCTTCACTGTCCTGGGCGGGCTGACGGCCAACATCCTGACCAATTTCACAGTTGAGAGTGGTTATTGGTTTGGGTCGCTTCCGTTCGAATTGGGGACCTTGATCGGCAAGGACACCCCGACCTTCGGTAACCCGAAGTCGTTCACGACCGACATCAGCCCGACGGCCCCCTACACGATCACAGCTCAGTACATCCTGACTGTGACGGCTGCTGAAGGCGTGCAGTCGAACGTGACGACGGATCTGATCTACCGCGCGCCTGAGCCAGTATCGATCGCGCTGATCGGCACGGGTCTGGCCGGTCTCGGCCTCGTTCGGGCTCGTCGCCGCAAGAACTAACGCCGACTAGCGACCCGCTCGTTGGTTGTCCTGTCGCAGGGCGCCCCATACTTTAGAAGTATGGGGCGCTTTGCCATGACAAGAGCATCAGAATTGGCATCAAACTGCGGGTCTTCAGAGGCGGCCGCTCGCTGAAGCTGATCAGACTGATGGCGCGAGGATGTCGACCGAGGCAGACTACATCCCGTCAATTCGTCGCAAATGGCACCACCGACCTCGTATCACGACCGCTTCAACACCCGCTCTCTTATCGGCTGAATCGCCGCCCCGCTGGCCTCCAGCACAGTCACCGAACCTGCCGCGCTGCCAGGATTACGCCCAGCAGAATTGCCGCCACCACCCCCACAATCACCGTAGCCAGCGCGTAGATCTCCGGCGTCGTGCCCAGGCGCGTCATGGAGAACACGACCATTGGCAGCGTCGATGCGCCTGGCCCTGAGGTGAAGCTGGCCACCACAATATCGTCCATCGACAGGGTGAACGCCAGCAGCCAGCCGGACACCAGCGCCGGCGCCATCAGCGGCACGGTGACGAGCACGAACGCCTTCCACGGCGGTGCATAAAGATCCATCGCCGCCTGCTCCAGGACCTCCCCGGCATCCGCCAGCCGAGCGCGTATCACCACCGCAACATAGGCAACCGACACCGAGGCATGCGCCAGCGTGACCGTCCCGGCGCCCCTGCCCTGCGGCCAGCCGATACTCTGCTGCAGGGTGACGAACAGCAGCAAGAGCGCCAGCCCGGTGATCACCTCCGGCATCACCAATGGCACCGCCAGGCCGGCCATGAACAGTGACCGGCCGCGGAACGCGCCAAGACGTGCCAGCGCGAAACCGCCGGCAGCGCCGATCAGACAGGCAAGCGTGGCGGAAACGGCGGCGACCCGTAGGGATAGCAGTGCCGCCTCGATCATCGGCTCGTCGTTCCACAGTGTGACATACCAGCGCGTGGAGAACCCGGCCCATTGCGTGACCAGCCGTGAGCCGTTGAAGCTGAACACCACCAGGAACAGGATCGGCGCGTAGAGAAAGGCGAAGCAGGCCACAAGCCATACCTTCAGCGCCACCCGACGGCCTCGCCTCTATATAAAGTACAGGCAGCCCAGGCTGCCGAGGCCAAACACAATGCAGTAGTAGGCAAATGGGTTCAGCGCTGTGAGGTCATTGTGCCGGAAATACCGCATCAGGAACCAGGTGCTGAGCCACGCGGTCACCCCGGCCACAACCGCCGCGATGGCTGAGGTGGTCAGCACGCCCTTTGGCACCGTCTCATGCAGCAGCTTGGGCACCTCCAGTACCGTCGCGCCGATGATGATCGGCGTGGCGATCAGGAAGGAGAAATGCGCTGCACCTTCGTGATTGATCCCGCGCAGCAACCCGCCAACGATCGTGGCGCCGGAGCGCGAAATGCCGGGGATCAGGGCACCGCACTGCCAGCAACCGATCACCAGCGCATCCATCGGGCGCAGGCTGGACAGGTCACGATGGCCTCGCGCCCGCAGCCGCTCACCGATCAGTAGCATAAGGCCGTTCAGAACCAGCATCCCGGCCGCGATCATCGGTGACCCGAACAGGTTGCGGAAGAACTTCTCCAGCAGGAAGCCGAGGATGACCGCCGGAATGGTGGCAATGACAATCAGCAGTAAGACGCGCCGGCTTTCCTTTACCTGGTGCGTACCGCCGAGGCCCACGACGCCAGTGCCCAGCATCCACCAGTCGCGCCAGAAATAGGCGAGCAGCGCTGTGGCAGTGCCGGTGTGCAGCATGACCAGGAACGGCAGGAACTCATGCGACCGCTGGTTGATATTCGAATGCAGCAGTGCCGGCAGGACGACCGCGTGACCCAGGCTACTGACGGGAAACAGCTCGGTTGCGCCCTGCAATATGGCGATGAGAATGGCTTGCAGACTATCCAATGTCAGGCTCCGGCACGATTCACGGCGCGACCATAGAGGATTTCACCGCGCGGCAGCACTGCTGGCGCGCCGGGTGGTTCATCATTCCTTGATAAAGTGCTGCTAAATCAGGCTTTGGGCGATGCCGATCAGTCCGCGCAGATAGGCGGCGCCATCCTGCGGATGGTCGGCGACGCCGATGCGGGCGCGGTATTCGGCGGCAAACTCTGCATAGTCGGAAATGGCGTCGGACTCGCCCAGCCAATTGCAGACCGACCGCAGTTCAGTCCATAGCGGCGCCAGGTCGGGGCGCCGCAGATCATCCGCGAGCCGTTGCAGCAGATCCGCCGCCTGCTGGCTGCACCGATCGCCCGGATTGGCGTCGACCAGGCGGAGGCGCCATGCAGCCGTGCGCTCAAGCTCTTCAATTTCCGGCGGGTCGGTGGCTGGGTCAGTCATGAACACAGCCTAGCCGAGGCGGCAAAGCGTTCAATTGTTCCAACCGCACGGCCATGCAATCCCGGCAACCAGAGCGGGCTGCCAGCGGAGCCATTAGAACCTGAGTGGGAAATCAAGAGTCGCTCCCGCGTTGCGACGTCGCAGCCCGGCCTGTATCATCATATGTATTGACGTACATCCTTATGCCCTCCGTGGATGCGGCCAGCTATTTTGTGCAATATCGCAATAAAGATAAAATATCCCAATAATAGTTAAGCATGATCTGGTGTACTGCAGCTAATGCAGCGCAGCAGCGCAGCAGATGCTAAGAGTTGGCCACCCGATACGTCATCGTTGCCTCATGACCGCGCTCGGCCCGGCCGCAAATTGGACAAAGGCGGTTACCCGTGGGTATCCTCTCGCCCATCACAATAAACATCGAGAGAGGGAACTGGCGCATGGCTGTCACCTGGACGGATTCGGTCAAAGAAATTGCCGGATGCAAACTGCACTTTTCGCGCGCGGGCAACGGCCCGACGGTGCTGATCCTGCACCATGATATCGGTACCCCGGACAGTCTGCCCTTCTACGATGCACTGGCGCAGAAATTCGACGTGGTGATCCCGCACCACCCGGGCTGGGGCAAGTCGGAACGTCCGGGCTGGCTGCGTCACCCGCGCGATATCGCCGCCATCTACAGCTGGCTGCTGACCGACCTGGGCGCCAGCAACGTCTCATTGGTGGGACTTGGCTTCGGTGGCTGGATCGCCGCTGAGATGGCCAGCCAATCCCCGGCGGCCTACAAGCGGCTGGTTCTGGTCGGGGCGATGGGCATCAAGCCGCCGGAAGGCGACATCATGGATCAGGCGATCGTATCGTATCTGGTGTATCCGCAGTCGGGCTTCCACTCGGAAGCCGCGTTCACCCAGGTCTATGGCCAGGTAACCACAGACCAGTTGGAAGCGTGGGACATCGCGCGCGAAATGAGCTTCCGCGTGGCGTGGAAGCCTTACATGTACAGCCAGACCCTGCCGCATCTGCTGGGTGGCATCCGCTCGCCGGCATTGGTGATCTGGGGCGATGACGACAAGCACGTGCCGATCAGCGCGGCACATGTCTATGAGAAGGCTCTCCGCGACGCGAAGCTGACGGTCGTTCCAGAATGCGGTCATTTCGCCGAGATGGAAAAGCCCGAAGTCGTTGCCAGCCTGGTGACGAACTTCATCAGCAACTAAGCAAACACATCAGCAGGAGGTTTCGCCATGCATATGATGTACTTCACCGAACAGCCAATGGCCACGTATGACGCCAAGGCCGGGCTGGACTTCGGTGCGACGGCGCTGAACTTCTCCAACAAGTATTTCGACCCGGCCGAGGGCAGCCGGCTCTACAACGAATACCTGGAAGAGTACGTCCTGGCCGAGGAATGCGGCGCCGACGGCATCATGCTGAATGAGCACCACAATGCGCCCTTCTGCATGCAGGCCCGCACCAACATGTTTGGGGCAATCCTCGCGGCGGCCACCAAGCGGGTGAAGATCGTGTTCCTTGGGAATCCGCTGCCGCTGACGGAAAATCCCGTTCAGTTGGCGGAAGAAATCGCCATGATCGACATGATCTCCAAGGGCCGTGTCGTTTCCGGTTTTGTCCGCGGCGGCGGGCAGGAGCAATTGGCGAACGGCGTCAACCCGGCCTACAACCGGGAGCGCTTCATTGAGGCGCATGACCTGATCCAGAAAATCTGGACTGAACCCGGACCGTTCCGCTGGGAGGGCACGCACTACCAGCAGCGCACGGTGAACCCGTGGGCGACGCCGCTGCAGAAGCCCTATCCACGGGTCTGGATTCCTGGCGTGCTGTCGAAGGAAACGGTGATCTGGACCGCCCAGCAGCGCTATCCCTACATCGCGCTGAACACCTCGATCGAGGCGACGAAGCAGATCCACGCCACGTATGACGCCGCCGCCAAGGACGCCGGCTACACCGCCGGGCCGGAAAACTTCGGCTACCTGATCCGCGTGCACGTACAGGACACCGAGGAAAAAGCCCTGCAGAACGCCCGGCAGTTCATGTGGATGCAGGGCGAATTCACCGGCCTCGCCAACCCGGTCTGGGCCAATCCGGCCGGCTATTTCTCGCCGTCCGGGCGTCGCGGCTTTGTCGAATTCGCCGTCGGCCGGGCCATCAACCCGCGCGGCAATCCCACTTTCGAACAGCAGGTCGCCGACACCATGATCGTCGCCGGCACGCCGTCCCAGGTGATCGAAAAGCTGAAATACCTGGTGCGCGAGACCCGTCCCGGCATCATGGGTATCTGGGCGAACGATGGCTCCGTCAGCCGCGAAGACCGCCGCCGCTGCATCCAGCTACTGTGCGGCGAAGTGATGCCGGCAATCAAGGACTACGGCGCCAGCCTGGGCCTGAAGGACCCGTGGGAGGCGAATGCGCCGGTGCACCTGCGCTACTCGACGGACATTCCGGTGCGGAAGGTAGCCGCAGAGTAACGATCGCCGCGGACGGTCGGCCATTCCTCTGCGGAATGGTTCGGCCTGCCGGCATCGACGTCAAGTTGACAGCTTGCCATGCTGTCAAGCTCGGGCCTTCCCCACCGGCCGTGAAGAGGTAACGACAGCCAACACCCTATCCTGCTTGGGCACCGTGCGGTTTGTCCGGGTCACGGCCAAAGGGCGCGGGCGCCAGGCCGCGCGTTAGTGGCCCTTCCGCTTGTCCGGGCAACGGTGCAGGCGCGGCTGCCGCAACCTACCCCACGTCCGCCGCCCCTGGCAGGTGTGTCGTCAGCACGCCCAGCACCCGCGCGCCATAACGGTCGAGCTTCGATGCCCCGACTCCCTTGATCTGGCCAAGCTCATCCAGCGTCGCCGGACGCAGTGCCGCAATGTCCCGCAGCACCGAATCATGGAAGATCACATAGGGCGGAATCCCCTGCCCTTTCGCCTCGGCCAGACGCCAGAGCCGCAACGCCTCGTACAGGCCCGGATCGACCGGACCGGCGGCCGCTGCAACCGGAGCAGGTGCCGCCCCTTTGGCGCGCGCAGGTCGCGATACAACCGCACCGCGCGAGCCCTCCTGCCGCACGATCACCTTGCGCTCCCCCCGCAGGATAGGCCGCGCGACATCCTCCACCAGGAACAAGCCGCCATGACCCTCGGTATCGACGTCGAGCGCATGCATCGCGATCAGTTGCCGGATCATCCCGCGCCAGTAGGCAACGCCATGCGCGACGCCGATCCCGAACACGCGCAAGCGGTCGTGACTGTGCCGCAGCACCGCCTGGGTCCGCTCACCACGCAAAACCGAAATGATATGCAGCGCGCCGAAGATCTGGTCGGTCCGGTACACGGCAGACAGCGCCATCTGCGCCTCGGTCGTGGCATCGGCCGTCACCGGCGGATAGGCGCAGTTGTCACAATTCCCGCAGGGTTCGTGCAGCGTCTCGCCAAAACACGTCAGCAATGACTGCGTCCGACAGGTCACCGCCTCGGTCAGCGCGATCATCTCCTCCAGCTTGGTGCGCATCACCCGTTTGCGCTCCTCTGGCGCCGCAGACTGCGCAAGCCAATGCCGAGCCTGGGCAACATCCTGACCGCCGAACAGCAGCAAAGTGTCCGAAGGCTCGCCATCGCGCCCCGCTCGGCCGATCTGCTGGTAATACGCCTCGGGGCTGTCAGGCATATCCAGATGCGCAACAAATCGAACATCCGGACGGTCGATACCCATGCCGAAGGCGATGGTTGCAACCACAACCATCGGTTCGCCCGAGCGAAACCGCATCAAGGCGTCGCGCTTGGTTTCCGGTTCAAGCCCGGCATGGAAAGCCTGCGCCGGGTACCCCTTCTCCACCAGCCTTGCGGCCATACGTTCCGTCTTTGCTCTGCTGCCGCAATAGACGATGCCGCACTCGCCCTGGTGCCCGTCGAGGAATGCCAGCAATTGTGCCGTCTCGCTGATCTTCGGCTCCGCCGACAGGCGCAGGTTGGCCCGGCGGAAACTGGATACGAACACCGCTGCGTCCTGCATCCGCAACGCCGCCAGGATATCGGCACGTGTTCGCGGATCGGCGGTGGCCGTCAGCGCCACGCGCGGCACGCCTGGAAACATGTCCGGCAGGCGGGCAAGCTCACGGAACTCGGGTCGAAACTCGTGGCCCCATTGTGAAACGCAGTGCGCCTCATCGATCGCCACCAGCGCCAGGTGGAGGCGCGACAGCCGCTCTGCCGTGCCATTGCTCAAAAGCCGCTCTGGAGAGACGTAAATCAGGTCCAGCCGTCCCTCGATCAGGTCACGCGTGACACTGAATGCTTCAGCCGGATCGAGATCGGAATGCAACGCACCGGCGTTGATGCCGACCTGCCGCATTGCCGCCACCTGATCGTCCATCAATGCGATCAGCGGCGAGACGATAACAGCGGTCCCTGGTCGAACGAGGGCTGGAACCTGATAACAGATGCTCTTACCGCCGCCGGTCGGCATCAGCACCAACGCATCACCACCGCCGGCGACGTGCCGCACCACCTGTTCCTGCTGGCCACGAAATCCGGGGAAGCCGAAGACGCGCCGCAACACCTCGCCAGGATCGGTCTGCGTCAGGTCGGCGAACATCCGGTGCGGCTACTCTCGGGCTGGATGGGCGGCAGCCGTCGAGTCGGCCGCCCGGTGCAATTGAACTCCACCTAGAGCACCCCGCGCTGCCGAGGCAAGGCGATCGCACATCTGTTCGGGTAAGCTGTTGAAGGCGTGGCCACTGCCCAGAGAGGTGCGGATCGGCGCGACGGTTCCGCCGCGCCGATGCAGGCTAACGCTTCAGAGCAGGGTCTTCGCCGTGGGCGTGCTGCTTGCCCTTCTCCTCAGCCTTCCGCAATTCCTCGCCTTCCGGCCCGTCAACGGCCACGGCCGCATCCTCGGCCGCCTGCTGCACCTTGCCGCTCTTGGCGAACTCTGATTGCGCCTTGTTGTATTCCTGGGCGGCCGTCTTGTTGCCCTCGCCCTCGTTGGCCTGCTGGCCGGATGGTGATGTCGCCATGCAATCCTCCTTTTACAATCCATAGCGGAACGCTTTGCGCTCTCGCGGGTTGCAGCGGGGTGGACTGACGGCGGGTAATCTCAGTGCAAAGTCACTCGCCAGCGCGCAAGAATATGTCGCAACGCCGACGCGATGGGGCCTTGCGCGGCCGGATCGCCAGATGCGAACGACCGTGCACCAGATGGTTAACCATAATTTGGTTAACTCGGTCTATCGCGTTGCACAATAATGATTTTTCATGCGGCCGCGCTTGCCGGCATCCGGCTTGCAGGCTACAGCGGGTCATGCTTCGCTCCAATGGCACGGCCGCGGCCGTGCAGCGGGCGATGGCTCCGGGGGAGGAAAGTCGGGGCGACCGGCAAGAATGCGAAGGGATGGCGCCATGGCACTGGCAACCGAGACGCGGAAACGGGGCAAGGCGAAGGAGCCTGCTATCGACCGGGAGACGCTGTTCAAAGCCTACAAGACGATGCTGCTGATCCGCCGGTTCGAGGAGAAGGCGGGCCAGTTATACGGCATGGGTCTGATCGGCGGCTTCTGCCACTTGTATATCGGCCAGGAGGCGGTGGTCGTTGGCATGCAGATGGCGCTGGCCGACGGCGACCAGGTCATTACCTCCTACCGCGACCACGGCCACATGCTGGCAACGGGCATGGAGGCGCGCGGCGTGATGGCGGAGCTGACCGGGCGCTCCGGCGGCTACTCGCGTGGCAAAGGCGGCTCCATGCATATGTTCAGCCGCGAAAAGAATTTCTTTGGCGGCCACGGCATCGTCGGCGCGCAGGTTAGCCTGGGCAACGGGCTGGCCTTCGCCAACAAATATCGCGGTAATGATCGTGTGTCGCTCACGTATTTTGGCGAGGGCGCGTCGAACCAGGGCCAGGTGTTCGAAAGCTTCAACCTTGCCGCGCTGATGAAGCTGCCGACGATTTTTATCATTGAGAACAACAAGTACGGCATGGGCACGTCGGTCGAGCGTGCGTCGGCCAGTCGCGACCTGTCGCAGAACGGCGCCCCGTGGGGCATTCCGGGCATGCAGGTGGACGGTATGGATGTGCTGGCGGTGAAGGCTGCCGGTGAGCAGGCGGTTGCGCATTGCCGGGCGGGAAACGGACCGTATCTGCTGGAAATGAAGACGTATCGCTATCGCGGCCATTCCATGTCCGACCCGGCGAAGTATCGCACGCGCGAGGAAGTGCAGTTGATGCGCACGCAGCACGATTGCATCGAGAGCGCGCGTCACAAGCTGGAAGGTCTCGGTGTCGAGGAGAAGGCGTTCAAGGCCGTGGACGATGAGATCAAAGCCATCGTGCAGGATGCTGCCGATTTCGCGCAGAGCAGCCCGGAGCCAGATCCAGCGGAACTCTATACCGACGTGCTGCTGGAGGGCTGAGTCATGGCAACGCAGATTTTGATGCCGGCGCTCTCGCCTACCATGACCGAGGGCAAGCTGGCGAAGTGGCTGAAGGCCGTCGGCGACGACGTGCGCGCCGGCGACGTGATCGCTGAGATCGAAACGGACAAGGCGACCATGGAGGTAGAGGCCGTCGATGAGGGCAAGCTGGCCCGCATCCTGATCGAGGAAGGCACCGAGGGCGTTGCCGTGAACACGCCCATCGCTGTGCTCTCGGTCAACGGCGAGGACGTGTCCGCCGCCCCCGCACCAGCATCCGAGGCGCCGGCGCTACCGAAGGTCGCGGCCGAAGGTTCGGACGTCAATGCCATTGCGGAGCAGGGCGCCAAGGGTCAGCGGGCGCCGGCACTGGATGTCGCTGCCGCGCCGGAGAAGGATTGGGGTCCAGCCGCCTCGATCACGGTGCGTGAGGCACTGCGCGACGCGATGGCGTTGGAGATGCGGCGCGACGCCGATGTGTTCCTGCTGGGCGAAGAAGTCGCGCAGTACCAGGGCGCCTACAAGATTTCGCAGGGGCTGCTGGAGGAGTTCGGGGCACGACGGGTCATCGACACGCCGATCACCGAACACGGCTTCGCCGGCATGGCCGTTGGCGCGGCCCTGAATGGGCTGAAGCCGATCGTTGAGTTCATGACCTTCAACTTTGCCATGCAGGCTATCGACCAGATCATCAACTCGGCGGCCAAGACGCTGTACATGTCCGGCGGCCAAATGGGCTGCCCGATCGTGTTCCGCGGTCCCAACGGGGCTGCGGCACGCGTCGCCGCGCAGCACTCCCAGTGCTACGCCAGTTGGTACGCCCATGTGCCTGGCCTGAAGGTCGTCGCCCCATGGTCAGCCGCCGACGCCAAGGGCCTGCTGCGCGCCGCGATCCGCGATCCGAATCCGGTGATCGTGCTGGAGAACGAGATTCTCTACGGTCAGCACTTCGACTGTCCGACGGACGAGGATTTCGTCCTGCCCATCGGCAAGGCGAAAGTCGAGCGGTCCGGCCGCCATGTCACGATCGTCGCATTCAGCATCATGGTTGGCGTGGCGATGAAGGCGGCCGATGCCTTGGCGGAACAGGGCATCGAGGCCGAAGTGATCAATCTGCGGTCGTTGCGGCCGCTTGATACCGCAACAGTCGTTGCCAGCGTGCAGAAGACCAACCGGCTGGTGACAGTTGAGGAAGGCTGGCCCTTTGCGGGTATCGGCGCGGAAGTCGCCATGCAGATCATGGAACACGCGTTTGACTGGCTGGATGCGCCGCCGGTGCGCGTGCACGGCGTCGATGTGCCGCTGCCCTACGCGGCGAACCTGGAAAAACTGGCGCTGCCGCAGCCTGAGTGGGTGGTGGACGCGGTGAAGAAGATCGTCTGAGAGGGAACGTAAGGCATGGCTACGAACATCCTGATGCCGGCGCTGTCTCCCACGATGACCGAGGGCACGCTGGCGCGCTGGCTGAAGAAGGAAGGCGATCCGATCAAGGCCGGCGACGTGATTGCCGAGATCGAGACCGACAAGGCAACCATGGAAGTGGAAGCCGTCGACGAAGGCGTGCTGGGCAAGATTCTGGTGGCCGACGGCACGCAGAACGTTGCGGTAAACGCACCCATTGCCGTGCTTGTCGCGGACGGTGAGTCGGTTACGGAGGCTGCACCCGCTGCCGCGGCGCCAACCCCGGCACCTGCGTCTGCACCCCCGCCCGCGCCGGCTGCCCCGGCAGCGCCCCCGGCACCTGCGGTGGCGGTCGCCCGTAACGGTCACGATGCACCATCGGAACGGATTTTTGCCTCGCCGTTGGCCCGGCGCATGGCCCAGCAGGCCGGCATCGACCTCGGCTCCCTCAAAGGCAGCGGTCCCAACGGCCGGATCATCCGTGCCGACATCGAGGCAGCACAGAAAGGCGGTGCGGCTCGACCCGCAGCGACCGCGGCCCCTGCCCCGGCAGCCGCCGTGGCACCGGCCGTGGCGCCGCCGCCGGCTGCGCCAGTCGCCAAGGCGATTACTCCGGTTATTACGGCGCCGCACAAGCTGATTCCGCACAGCTCCATGCGCAAGATCATCGCGCGCCGGCTCACCGAGGCGAAGTCGACGATTCCGCATTTCTATGTCTCGATGGATATCGAGCTGGATGCGATGATTGCGATCCAGGACCAGCTGAATGCGCGCTCCCCGGCGCGCGATCAGCCGGGTGCGTATTTCATCACCATTAACGACGTGGTGATCAAGGCGGCGGCGGCCACGCTGCGGAAGGTGCCGGAGGTCAACGCCAGTTGGACCGACGACGGCATGGTATTCTACGACGACGTGGACGTCAGCGTCGCCGTGGCCATTCCGGATGGGCTGATCACCCCGATCGTTCGCAAGGCGGACCAGAAGGGCCTGCTGACGATTTCCCGCGAGATGCGCGACCTGGCGACGCGCGCACGGGCGGGCAAGCTTAAGCCGGACGAGTTCCAGGGCGGCGGCTTCTCGATCTCCAACATGGGCATGTTCGGGGTCAGCGAGTTCTCCGCCATCATCAATCCGCCACAGGCGGCAATCCTCGCTGTCGCGACCGGTGCAAAGCGGCCGGTGGTGAAGAATGGCGCACTGGCAGTGGCGACCGTCATGACCTGCACGCTGTCGGTGGATCATCGCGTCATCGACGGTGCCCTGGGCGCACGGTGGCTGAAGGAGTTCAAGGCGGTCCTGGAGGATCCGCTGAGCCTGATGCTGTGAACCCACGCCCAAGCGAAGCGGTGCTGCACTTCTTTCCGCATTTCGCGGAGGATGTCAGTCAGTACCCGTTCGCGATCGAACTGCGTCGTCTGGGCGTGCCCCACCGGTTGTTTCCTTACGTGGTAAACCGGCGCTATCAGACCAATTTCGGACTGCTGTTCAGCGTCTATCCAAGATTGATCTGGTCGGCATTGCGTTATGGCGTCCTATCGATGGTCCTGACCCGGCCGCGGCCAAGCGCCGTGATCGTGGGCACGGAGGTTGAGGCCCTGATCTTCGGCCTGATTCGCGCACTGCTGCGGCTGCGTACATTGGTGGTGTTCGAGACACTGATCGTGTCGATACGAACATCGCCGTTGGCACGGACCCTGGTCCGGGCTTATTTCGGGCTGATCTTCCGGTTGATCGACATCGGTATCTGCCACAGCGCCGCCGAGGCGGAGCATTTCAGGACTGCCTACCCTCAGGCACGTTGCCGGTTCGTGGTGATTCCATTCGGGACGACCGTGCATAACCGCGAGGTTGCTCTGGCTGAGTGCCAAGCGGCGAGCCGCGAAGGCGCAGTGGTTACGGCCGGACGCTCACAGCGGGACTATCGTACCTTGGCCGAGGCGGTCGCACCACTGCCCTGCCGCCTGCGCATCATCTGCGATCCGCCAGGACCGGTCGCGGGACTCGACGCATCCGGCAATGTGGAGATCATCCGGAACTGTTTCGACTGGAACTACATCAAGGAATTGGCCAGCGCCCTGTTCGTGGTGATCCCGTTGTCCAGCGACGACATCTCCGCCGGGCAGATGGTGCTGCTGCAGGCCAGGGCGTTGGGTAAGGCGGTGATCATCAGCCGCACCCGCACCACATTGGAATACGCTGTAGATGGGGAAGACGCGCTGCTCGTTCCGCTACACGACGTCGACACGCTCCGTGCCGCAATCCGGCGCCTGCTGGAGGACACGCCCCTGCGCGACCGTATAGCACTTGCGTCGCTACGCCGCTTTGAGCGGGAGCACAGCACCGAGGCCTACATGCAGGCGCTGGTTCGCATCATCTCCGACCATGCATCGGGCTCCGCAGCGGCGGCAGCGTCATGACGACACAGCCGGCGTTCGTCCTGCGGCGCGCAACCCCTGCTGATCTCCCTCACATCCGCCGCCTCGTGCTCGGCCTGGCGGAGTACGAGCGGCTGGCACACGAATTCACCGCCACCGAAGCGGATTTCAACCGCCTGCTGTTCGCGCCTGACCGTGTTGCCGATGCATTGCTTGCCGAAGTGCCTGCCGCGCCGCCGGTGGGTGTTGCGTTGTATTATCGAACGATCAATACCTTTAAAGGACTCACCGGGCTGTTCCTGGAAGATCTGTTTGTCGAACCGGCGCACCGTGGCAAAGGCATTGGCCTTGCACTGTTGCGCCACCTTGCCCGAGAGGCGGTGGATAGTGGCTGCAACCTGATTGAATGGCGCGTCCTCGACTGGAACGAACCCTCCATCAAGTTCTACCAGGCGCTCGGCGCCGAAAAGATGACCGAATGGCACGTCCGGCGGCTGCGTGGGCCTGCCCTGGCAGCACTCGCGGAAGGAACCTCCCATGGCTGATACTGATTTTGACCTGATCGTGCTGGGTGGTGGTCCTGGCGGCTATGTCGCGGCCATCCGCGCCGCGCAGCTTGGCTTGAAGACCGCAGTGGTGGAGCGCGAACATCTCGGCGGCATCTGCCTCAACTGGGGCTGCATCCCCACCAAGGCGCTGCTGCGGACCAGCGAAATCAACCATCTGTTGCACCACCTGCCCGAGTTCGGCTTTGACGCCGTACAGTCCCGTTTCGATATCGACAAGGTCGTGAAGCGCTCACGGGCCGTCGCAAAGCAACTGTCCTCGGGCGTCGCGCATCTGTTGCGCAAAAACAAGATCACCGTGTTCGACGGCGAAGGAAAGCTGGCCGGAAAGCAGACGCTGGCCGTGACGAAGGATGGCAAGCCTCTTGCGACACTAAAGGCACCACACATCATCCTCGCCACCGGCGCCCGTGCACGGCAGCTTCCCGGCATCGAGGCCGATGGCAAGCTGATCTGGACCTACAAGCACGCGATGGTGCCGACATCGATGCCGAAGTCGTTGCTGGTCATCGGTTCAGGCGCGATCGGCATCGAGTTTGCCAGTTTCTACCTGAACATGGGCGCACAGGTGACGGTCGTCGAAGTCCTGCCGCGTATCCTGCCAGTCGAGGACGAGGAAATCTCCGCTTTCGCCCACAAGGCGTTCGAGAAGCAGGGTATGAAGCTCATCACCGGCGCCAGCGTGAAATCGGTGCAGAAAGGCGCGGACAACGTCACCGTTACGGTCGAGTCGGGCGGCAAGAGCCAGACCATCACTGTCGACCGCGTCATCTCCGCCGTGGGGATCGTTGGCAACGTCGAGAACATCGGCCTGGAAGGCACCGGCGTGAAGGTCGAGCGCGCCCATGTGGTGATCGACGAATGGTGCCGCACCGGCGAGCCGGGAATTTACGCCATCGGCGACCTGACCGGTCCGCCTTGGCTCGCGCACAAGGCCAGCCATGAAGGCGTCATCTGCGTCGAAAAGATCGCCGGCGTAAACCACGTCCTGCCGCTGGATATCGGCAACATTCCTGGCTGCACCTATTGCCGTCCGCAGGTTGCCTCGGTCGGGCTGACCGAGGCGAAGGCCAGGGAGCAAGGGCACGAAGTCAAGGTCGGCCGCTTCCCCTTCATCGGCAACGGCAAGGCCATCGCCATGGGTGAACCGGAAGGCATGGTCAAAACCGTCTTTGACGCTCGGACCGGTGAACTCCTCGGCGCCCATATGATCGGCGCTGAAGTCACCGAAATGATCCAGGGCTACACCATCGCCCGCACCCTGGAGACGACGGAAACCGACCTGATGCACACGGTGTTTCCGCATCCCACGGTCAGCGAAACCATGCATGAGTCAGTGTTGGACGCCTACAAGCAGGCGATTCACTTCTGATCCACAGGCGCCGGCCGGGTCGCCAGTCGCACCGCGACGGTTGCTACAACCCGGTCGGCAAGCCGGTTCAGCTGCCGCACCCAGCGCCGATCCAACCTTGTCAGCACCGCCGCCACGAGCAGGGTGCCAAGAACCGTGACGGCCGCAAGCGCAGCAGAGGCAAGATTGGTGCCGAACCGTAAGGTCGTCAGGTACGTCGCGCAGCCGGCGGACAGCAGTACGGGCAAGTGCACCAGGTAGATCGGAAACGACATAACGCCCAGCCACCGTCCAACTGGCCCGCTCAATGCCCTTCGAAACGGAGTACAAGCGCTCACCGCGGCGATCAGTCCGGTGGCCGTGGCGATCCAGACCAGGGTTACCGTATCCGTCAAGGTCGAGCCCCAGCCAATCCAGCGATAAATCGCCGCTTCCGGCCGATAACCAAACAGATAGAGCGCGCCGGCCACCAGTATCGCAGCGGCCCAGGCCGACAGGTGTCGCATCCCCTGCAAGTGCAGCACGGCAAGCAACAAGCCCGCGCCGAAAGCCAGATAGTACAGGCTCCACCAACTCATCGCCGCGAAGATGACCACGACAATGCTAATTCGCAGCCACAACTGTCGGGCAAACAGCAGCAGGAAGCCGGTGAAAAACAACGCAAAGCTGCCGTAGAACTCATAAACCATGGTCCACAGCGCGGAATTGAAGCGCTGGTCACCCTTCAGGAAGGTCAGCATGGTTCCTACCTCAATGGCTGCACGCAGCCCCATCGGCGGAACGATGTTCCGATCGCCAAATGCGAAGGTGAATGCTTTCAGCCAGTCATTTCCTGTCACCTCGCCCATCTGGCTGTGGAAGTACAGCCCATATTTCCACAGCAAGCTCGACAGGATGGTCGAGAACAGCACCGGTCCAGCCAGCCGCGGCCAGCGCTTCAACGTGCCACTGGCGATCAGCCTTGCATCATGCGTTGCAACAGCGCGCAGCACCAGCACGTAGCCGGACAACACAAAGAAGAAGATGACCGCGGCCCGGCCGTTGACAAAGATCGCCAGCGGCGTCCCCAGGGCCTCCAGCATGATCGTGGCCGCAGGGCCTGTCAGGGCAACGGCACCTAAAATATGCGCAACAACCACAACCAATGCGGCGACGCCACGCATCGACTCAAGGTGAACCAGGCGGCCGGCGCCCGCGAGGCCGGGATCGGCGACACTACCTAGCACGTGCGGCATTCTACTGCCCTTCCGCGAGGCCGATTGCCCGAACCGCCCCTGCCCCCATATCCTCGGTCAAACCCTGTCCAAGGAATGCCGCCATGCCCGGACCACTCCACGGCTACCGGATTGTCGACCTGACTTCCATGATCTCCGGGCCGTACGCCACGATGATCCTGGCCGACCAGGGCGCCGACGTGATCAAGGTGGAAAACCCCGACGGTGGCGACCACACCAGAGCGGCGAACAACCGCCGCAACGGGTTCTCGGCGTCGTTCCTGAACAACAACCGCAACAAGCGGTCGGTGGCGCTGGACCTGAAGCAACCGGCGGCGAAGCAGGCACTGTTGCGCCTGTTGGAAACGGCGGACGTCTTCGTGCAGAATTTTCGTCCCGGCGTGGCGGAGCGGATGGGCCTTGGCGAGGACGCGGTACGTGCTGTCTCGCCGCGGATCATTTACGTGTCGATCAGCGGTTTTGGCGAGGCGGGACCCTACGCACAGAAGCCGGTTTACGACCCGCTGATCCAGGCGGTCTCGGGCCTCGCGACCATCCAGGCCGGATCGGATGCGGAACGGCCACGCCTGGTTCGCACGATCGTGCCGGACAAGCTGACCGCGGTCACCGCTGCGCAGGCAATCACCGCCGCACTGCTGGCCCGCGAGCGAACCGGCGAGGGCCAGCATGTCCGACTGTCCATGCTGGATGCGGTCATTGCCTTCCTGTGGGCCTCCGACATGGGCAGCCAGACCTTTGTCGATGAGGATATTCCCCAGCAGGAAGCCGCCAGCTTCATCGACCTGATCTACGAGACCGCGACGACCGCTATCAGTGTTGCGGTGCAGACCAATAAGGAATGGCAGGCATTGATCAGAGCGCTGGACAAGCCGGAATGGTTGCAGGACCCGCGCTTCCTGACCCCTGCGCTGCGCCAGCGCCACATCAACGAACGCCTGGCACTGACGCAGGAGGTGCTGAAAACCGGTCCAGCCGCGGAATGGCTGGAACGACTGACCGCGCACGGCGTCCCTTGCGCGCCTGTACTGACCCGAGCCGCGATGCTGTCGAACGAGCAGGTCATTGCGAACGGAATTGTTGTAAACACTGACCATCCAGTCGCGGGCCGCCTTCGCCAATCGCGCCCCGCCGCCCGGTTTTCCGTCACGCCGGCAACGATCCGCAACGGCGGCCCTGCCCTGGGTGAGGACACGGCATCTGTCCTCCATGAACTCGGCTACACGGCGAATGATATCGAACATCTCATGGGAAAGGCATCGTGACCGCTACCGCGTCAGTTCCAGATAGCCAAGGCCGTTGACCACTGCGCGCCAGCCAGGACCGATCAGCGTCGACGTCTCGTCCTCGGCGATGATCGCCGGTCCTTCGATCGTTGCATTTGGCGCCAGCGCGGTGCGGTCATAGACGTCCCAGGACGAGACCACGCCGGTCGTGGTGTCGCGCACATCCTGCTTGCGGACCGGGTCGGCCTCCGAGGTAAACAGGCTTTCCTCGGCCACCGCTTCCGGCAAATCGTCAATCACCGTCGCAACGACGACGGCATAGCTAAGAATCTCAACGTCCGATCCGGGCACCGGCCGATCGAAGAACCGGGCGTACTCGTCGTCGTAGCGCGCGCGGATGTCGGGGATGTCCTCGGTGCCCAACGGGCGGTTCGGCAGCGGCACCGGAATCTCGTGTCCCTGCCCAACATAGCGCATATACGCGATGCGTGTCTCGACCGTTGGCGCACCAAAGCTGCCTTCCGCGACAGCGGCCTCGGCTTCCAGGCGCATGTCGTCCAGCAGGTCGTTCACCACCTGCACATTGAAGGTGGAAAAGCGCTGATACAGGCTGCGGACGACTTCATACGCCACCGGCGCGCGCAGGAAGCCGATGGCACTGCCGACGCCAGCGCCGGACGGCACCAACACGCGGGTAATGCCGACCTTCTCCGCCACACGACAGGCATGCACCGGCCCACCGCCGCCGAAGGCGATCAGCGTGCGGCCCTCATAAGTCTTGCCGGACTCAATGGCATGGACGCGCGCGGCGTTGGACATGTTCTCGTCGACCATTTCGACCAC
>JAFEFW010000159.1 GCA_018240405.1 Pseudomonadota bacterium | reverse complement strand
CGCGCCCGCAGCGTCAGCGGCAGCGTGTTGTGGGCAATGAAGTCCACCGTGACCGCAATCGCCTCGCCGGTGACGATCATGTCCTGCGCGTCACCGACCTGCAGGTGCTGCGGCCCGTCCAGCCCGATCGACAGGTCTGTCGGGTGATACAGCGGCACCGACAGCGTGGCTGAGGCTGACGTCCACCGGATGATGCCGGGAACCTCCAGGCCGGTGTGCCGAAGCATCAGGTTCGGCACTGTCACTGTCGCCGCATAGGGCCAGCCGCCGCTGGCGGGCTGGCCCATGACCACCTCCCAGCCCTCGGCGCGGCGGGCCGCGGCCCAATCTGTCAGCTCGGTACGCAGGCGCGCGACAGCATATTGCCAGTATGCCACGTCGCCGCCCAGCAGCAGCGCCGGAACCGCCGCAAGGATGATCCACGATCTACGCCGCATCAGGCCTCAGAGGCTGGAGAGCAAGACACCGGCGAACCGGCGGAGCTAAGCATAGCCCGACCACGCGCCGATGCCGATGCTGTATGCGTGGACGCAATCCAGCCGGACCGGCCGCCGCGCCGCAGTCCAATGGCCGCGGGAGGTCAAATCCTCCTGACACGGGTGAAGAGGTTTCTGATTACAACCGAACATCTGCAAAGTATTTGTTATCCCCAATGGGTTTCATCTTCACGGAAAGGTGTCGGTATAAAATTCCGCCTGGATCATCAGATGTTTACCAGATCGTGTTAAGGCCATCTGGGAAGTGACGCGGTAAAATCCCACAGAGTTATCCACAGCGCTATGCCGCCGCCGCCATGGCCGGTTGGTCTAGCCGCCCCATCGCCTCGCGTAACGCCAGCATCAGCGCCGGTCGCGGTGTGTCTGCCGCAATTGGCTTGCCGATCACGATCCGGATGACACCGGGACGCTTACGGAAAGCCCTCCGCCCCCAGCACCGCCCCGAATCCGTCGCCACCGGTATAACCGGCAGCGCCAGCCGAGCAGCCAGGGCGGCGACGCCGGGTTGCAGGTCGAGCATGGCGCCAGGCGGGCCGCGCGTCCCTTCGGGGAAGATGATGATTTGCCGCTGCTCCCGCACCGCGCGCTCGCCTTCGCGCAGCAGGCTGCGCAGGGCGGCGCTGCCGGCGCCACGATCCACCGCAATCATGCCGGAGCGGGCGATCAGGATTCCGAATAATGGGATCTTCAGCAGTTCCTGCTTCAGCACGTAACAGCATTTCGGCACCAGGGTCAGCCAGACGAAGGTGTCGAACGCCGACTGGTGGCGCGAGGCGATCAGCGCCGGGCCGGGCGGAATGTTCTCCAGGCCGGTCACCTCCACCCGGATGCCGCAGATCCATCGCAGCAGGCGGACGTTGAACCGGGCCCACAGCATCGGCACGTCCAGCGTGCGCTCCGGCGTCAGGAATCGCATGGCCGTCGCGATCAGCGTCAGGACGAAGGTGGCGCTGAAGAAGACGATATTGAACAGGATCGAGCGAAACAGGATCATCCATCGGCTCCCGCGGCCATCGCCGCCTCGCGGTGCGGGAACCAGGGCGACAGCCCGGCCACGACCAGCAAATACTTCGTATATTCCTCCGCGCGCACCCGCAGGCTCGGCTGGGCGACGCGACGCTCCGCATCCTCCGGCGCTACCGGGAGCGGGTACAGCGCCACATCGGGTAGCGCCTGCCTCAGTTCCGCCAAGGCGCGCGGCATATGCCAGGCGGCGGTGACGACGATCAAGGAGTGGATGCGGTTTTGCGTTGCCCAGGCTGCCGTCTCCACCGCATTGCCGTGCGTCGACGCGGCGTAGCGGCCCAGCGTGATCCGCGCGGCGAGTGGCGTCAGATCCATGCCGACCGCATGCGCCAACGCCGTACGGTCTGCATTGCCGCCAATCCCGGTGATCAGCAGCTTGTCGCCGCCGCCATCGGCCAGCACCCGCAGCGCGAGACGCAGACGGCCGGCGCCACCGGTCAGCGCAACGATGCCGTCGGCGTGGTGCGGCAAGGGTGGCGGCGGTCGCTGCGTCTCGGCCTGGAACCACAGAAAACCACCGAACCACCCGGCCAGCGCCAGAAGGCCCAACGACAAGGCCGCAAGCCGCGTGCGAAGGCCCGCCGGGCGCTTCATGGCAGCCGCCGCAGCCAGCGCCGGACGGTGCCGTGTGCGGTGACGAAACCAATGGCGGCGGCGATCGCCGGCAGGCAGGGCAGCGCAAACCACAGCCCCGGCGGAAGGGTTTCCAGTGCATCGCGCATATCGCCGGGCTCCACGGGACGGCCGCTGAACGGCGCCGCCAGGTTTGCGAGCACCAGCAGCAGCGGCAGCGCAATGACGCTGCCGCCGACTCCGCCCATCGTCGCCAACCAGGTGGCGCGGGCGGCAAACCGGCCGGCGATATACGAGTCGGTGGCGCCAAGGCCATGGACGATCTCGATCGCCTCGCGCCGGCGGATCAACCCGGCCCGCGTCGCCACTGCGACGACAGCCGCCGCCACCGCGGCGACCACAATCAGGGCGAGGCCGGCACACGCCTGCAGGCTGCGCGTCAGCAAGGCCAGGCGCCGGATCCAGATCGCGTGATCCTCGACCAACGTGCCAGGTGCCGCCGAGGCAAGCCGCCGCGCAAGCGGCGTGACATCCAGCGTCTCCTCATTCAGGCGCACGGCGATGACGGCGGGTATGGGGACAGACAGATGCCCGCCTGCGCTGCCCAGCCACGGGCGCAGCAGCGCCGCCAATTCGTCCTGCGCGAGCGCCTTGGCCGATGCGACGCCGGGGGTCCCGGTCAGCAGCGACAGCACCGCCGCCAGTCTTGTGCCTGGCAAGCCGGCGGCCGATGCCTGCGCATCGGGCACCTGCACCGTCAGCGCAGAGCCGGCGCCGGTGCGCCAGTGCTGGGACAGGCTGGCAATGCCGAACCAGCCGCCGAGTGCCAGCGCCGCGAGGAACGTCATCGCGGCGACGAGCAAAGGCAGCACACGGTCCGACAAGGCGCGCCGCAGGCCAAGTTCATCAAAGCCGGACGGTCGCAGGGAGATCATGATGCCGCCGATCCGCCTGCCGAGGGCGTGGCCGCTTGTATCGCCGTCCTTCGATCTGCTCGGGCGCAATTGTAGTCTGAGACCTGCTTCCCGCGCCGCCCCGCCATGACCAGCTCACGCTCTGGCCGCCGGCACCGGCGTATTGCCTTCGAACGTCCGGAGAAACCGGCCCATAACCAGAAGGCGCCGCCATCACGCGCCGCGGCGTGTGCTCGCATATCCGGCCTACGCATCCCGATCGACACGGACCAGCCGTCCCTCGGACAGGCGCAGCGCAGGGGCGGGGTGGCGCGCAACCAGTTGCTCATTGTGGGTGGCAACGATCACCGTCGTACCGATACGGTTCAGTTCCTTGAACAACTGCATCAGCCGCTCTGCCTGGGCATCATCCAGGTTGCCGGTCGGCTCGTCCGCCAGCAGCAGCGCCGGACGGGTGATGACCGCGCGGGCGATGGCGACGCGCTGCTGCTCGCCGCCCGACAGCATCGCTGGCGGCAGGTCGAGGTAGCGCGACAGCCCGACCCAGCGCATCAGCTCTGTGACGTCGGCTTTGATCTGCCCCTCCGGGCGCCCGGCCAGCCGCAACGGCAGCGCCACGTTGTCGAACGCCGACAGGTGCTGCAGCAGCCGGAAATCCTGGAACACCACGCCAATGCGCCGGCGCAGCCCGGGCAACGCGGTGCGCGGCGCCGTGGTGACTTCGGTGCCCAGCAGGTTCAGCCGCCCGCGGGTCGGTCGCACCGCCAGGTACATCAGGCGCAGCATGCTGGACTTACCGGCGCCCGACGGCCCCAGCAGCCAGCGGAACGCGCCGGGGTCGAGCTGGAAGCTGATGTCGTGCAGCACCTCGGGCAACGGCTGCCGGCGGCCGGGCGGCCGCGACTCGCCGCTACGCCGGTCCGCTGCTGACCGGCGGCCACGAGCGGGCGGCGTATAGCCGGCGCGGTCGTATCGCAACCCCACCATTTCGAATCGCAGCATGACGCCATGTCTACCCGAGGCGGCGCATTCTTGTCATTTGGGGCAGCGGCTTTGCAGCCACAGCCCGGGACGTTCGCAACAGCGCCGGGTTAAGGTGTTGCGTCCGGTCCCTTGGATCGCGGATATCGTGTCCACCTGTTTCAATCGACCGTCGATGCGCCTGATCTGCCCAAGCTGCGCCGCCGTCTACGAAGTGCCGCCGGAAAGCCTGCGCCCGGGCCGCCGTACGCGTTGCGCCCGTTGCAGCGCAATGTGGATTCCATTGCGTGAGGATCCGGCCGTTGCGCCGCCCGATGTCGCCGAACCGGGCATTCCGGCAGCGGCGGCGACCGAGCCGGACACAGCGCCGGCGCCACTGTTCCAACCCGCGCAGGCCGGTTCCGCCATGGACCGGCTCGCGGCACAGTCACCACGCCGGTCGCCGGTCGCCCTTCGCACCGCTTGGGCGGCATCGATGCTGCTACTGATCGGTGGCGCCGCCGCTGCCTATACCTGGCGCAGTCAGGTCGTCCGCGTCTGGCCGCCCAGCGCGCGGTTGCTCGGTGCGGTGGCACCGGATGTGCATGGCCCACCGCAGGAAGCACCTCGTTCGGGGCGGGCGGCGCAAGCCGCCGGCCATTGAACCGAGGTCAGGATTGTTCGTTCCCCGCCAGGGGGCGTGCCCATGCAGGAGTCATGACGCACAAGAATCACTCACAGCCGGCGCAATGATGCCGGATTAAGCAATTTCACTCACAAACGGTTGATACCGCGCGATGGACTATGCTTTCGTCTCCATGACCCTGCGACAGGAAGGTGAGCAGCGTGGCTTTTGAACTGGACGTGTCGGCGGCTGCCGCCGAGGAAGACCTGGGCGACGTTTCCGCCAACGAAGAAGCCGTTGCCGAACTGCAGGCCGCCATCCTGGAGAAGCTGCGTTACAACGTCGGCAAGCGCCGGGCGATCGCTACCGACCGCGACTGGCTGATGGCCACGGCCATCGCGCTGCGCGACAAGATCGTTGAGCGCTGGCAGGCGGGCAATGAGATCACCTACCAGAAGGGTCAGAAGCGGGTCTATTACCTGTCGCTGGAATTCCTGATCGGCCGGCTGCTGTTCGATAACCTGAACAACATGCAGAAGCTTGAGACAATGCGCGGCGCATTGGCCGGGCTGAACGTCGATCTCGACAAGCTGCGCGCGCTGGAGCCGGACGCCGCGCTGGGCAATGGTGGCCTGGGCCGCCTCGCCGCCTGCTTTATGGAAAGCATGGCCACGCTGGACATACCGGCGTATGGATACGGTATCCGTTACGATCACGGCCTGTTCCGCCAGGTGATGAAGAACGGCTGGCAGCAGGAATATCCCGAGGACTGGCTGTCGCTCGGCAACCCGTGGGAGTTCCATCGGCCGGAGGTGGTTTACGATATCGGCTTCGGCGGCTCCATCGAGGTTGTGCCAATTTCGGAAGCTGCGGTCCGGCATGTCTGGCACCCGGCCGAAACAATCGAGGCGGTGGCGTATGATACGCCTTCGGTTGGCTGGAAGGGCCGGCGGGTCAACACGCTGCGCCTGTGGTCGGCGCATGCGGCCGATCCGCTGCGGCTGGATGCCTTCAACCGCGGCGACCATGTCGATGCCCTCGCCGACCAGGTGCGCGCGGCGTCTATTTCCAAGGTGCTGTACCCGTCCGATGCCACGCCCGCCGGCCAGGAGCTGCGCCTGCGGCAGGAATATTTCTTCGTCTCCGCCTCGCTGCAGGATCTGGTGCGGCGGCATATCCGCACCTTCGGCCATGTCGCCACGCTGGCGGATAAGACCGCCATCCAGTTGAACGATACGCACCCGGCCATCGCCGTGGCGGAACTGATGCGCATCCTGCTGGATGTGCACCAGATGCCGTGGGATGATGCATGGCGCATCACCCAGGGCACGTTCAGCTACACCAACCATACCCTGCTGCCGGAGGCGCTGGAGGTCTGGCCGGTGCCGCTGATGGAGCGGCTGCTGCCGCGCCACATGCAGATCATCTACCTGATCAACGCCCTGCACCTCGGCGCTGTACGCCGGACGTTCCCCAATGACGAACGGCTGCTATCGGCGGTATCGATGATCGACGAGAGCCAGGGCCGCCGCGTGCGTATGAGCCACCTGGCCTTCCTCGGCTCGCACCGCGTCAACGGCGTGTCGGCGCTGCACACGGACCTGATGCGGCAGACCGTGTTCCATGACCTGCACACCGTGTTTCCGGACCGTATCGTCAACGTTACCAACGGCATTGCCTTCCGCCGCTGGCTGCATGAGGCCAATCCACGGCTGACACGCCTGTTGGTCAGCGCGATCGGGCCGAACGTACTGGACAATGAGGAGCATCTGACGGAACTGCGGGGGCTGGCGACCGATGTCGGCTTCCAGAAGCGCTTCGCCGCATCGCGCTACATGAACAAGCTGGCGTTGGCCGAGGTGGTCCGCCGTGAGCTGGAAATCCGCGTCGACCCGTCCGCGCTGTTCGACGTGCAGATCAAGCGCATGCACGAATACAAGCGGCAGTTGCTGAACATCCTGGAGGCGATTGCACTGTACAACGCCATCCGGGCGCGGCCGATGGATGACTGGGTGCCGCGGGTGAAGGTGTTCGCCGGCAAGGCGGCGGCGAGCTATCACCAGGCCAAGCTGATCATCAAGCTGATCCACGACGTCGCGCGGGTGATCAACAGCGACCCAACGGTCCGGGACGTGCTGAAGATCGTGTTCCTGCCGAACTACTCGGTCAGCCTGGCCGAGGTGATCATCCCGGCCGCCGACCTGTCGGAGCAGATCTCGACCGCCGGGATGGAGGCGTCGGGCACCGGCAACATGAAATTCGCCCTCAACGGCGCGCTGACCATTGGCACGCTGGACGGCGCCAATGTCGAGATCAAGGAGCGGGTCGGCGACGACAACATCTTCATCTTTGGCCTGACCGCAGATCAGGTAGCCGACCGGCGGCACCATCATGGCGTCGATTCAGGCGACATCATCGCCGGGTCACCCATGCTGGCCGAGGTGCTGTCGAGCGTTGAATCGGGCGTGTTCTCGCCCGACCAGCCGGACCGCTACCAGGGCCTCGTGAACGCGCTCCGCTACCACGACTATTTCATGGTGTGCGCCGACTTCGACGACTATTTCGCCACCCAGCGCCGGATCGCGGAGCTGTGGCGCCGTCCGGAGCACTGGTGGAAGTGCGCGATCCTGAACACGGCGAATGTCGGGTGGTTCTCGTCCGACCGGTCGATCCGGGAGTATGCCAGCGAGATCTGGAACGTGCCGGTGCACGCCCCGGGATAGGGAATGACGGCGGCCACGCGGCAGGAGGCGGCGACACGGGCCGGCGAGTTGCGAGCGGAACGGGACGTTCTCAAGCCTGAGGGACGAGCCGATGCGCGCTTTCGTCCCATAAGCCAACCTGCAGGTATGTAGCACGCGTCGTGATGCATCCGCCGCACCGGTTGCGGCAGGCTGGGTCGGCCGAGCGCGGACGGCGGTTGCATAGGCCGCAATGGGTTCACGCGGAGCGCGGCGAGGCTGCGGCGCTCAGCTGCTCATGCCGGCGTCACCGGGGCGCCGGCAGTGGCCCGTTTGTGCGAGATCGCCCACGATCCTGAAGCCGTCGCTGCAAATGGCGTTGTCAAGGCAGGTGTTGTGGCTGCGACCTGCCCTGCGTCACACGTGAAGGACAAGGCGTCGTCTGACGATTCGGCCCGGTCAGGCTCCGGGCGGGCTGCGCCGCCTGTCGCACCGATGTGAGCCTTCCATTCCATGGGAATAATGAACGATCGGGCGGCTCCGCGGTAATCCATGTGACGATCGGTCCGACACGCGTGGTGCCCGGGGCGGGCGTATGCCGGCTGGCC
>JAFEFW010000158.1 GCA_018240405.1 Pseudomonadota bacterium | reverse complement strand
CTCCTGCCACGCACCCTGTGGTGGCTGGTAGGCATAATAGGCGATGTCGTTGCTGTAGATCCGGCTCTCCGCCGTGCCGTGCCAGGTCAGGTGCGCGCCACCGGCGCTGTCGACCGCGACGCGCACCCAGTCCGCCAGCACGTCCTGGCTGCCCTTCGGCTCCTGCCACGGCGGAAACGCGGCCAGAGCGTCCTGCGCGTCAAGCCACCGCCCGTCCGGCATGCGCCGGATCGTGCGCACCTGCCAGTAGCCGCCGGAGCCCTTCTTGCTCGACGTATCCTTGACCTCCTGCACGATGAGGCTGAACGCGACCCGCACGCCGCCCGCCGGCAGCGCGGCAATCGACGCCGTCTTGATCTTTTGCCGCGCCGGCAGCGGGATCGGTTCCTGCCGCCAGGTCTGCCCGCCATCGGCGGAGAAGGCGTAAACGCCGTTCGGTGTCACGATATGCAAGCCGGTTGCGTCCGACACGATCGCCGGCCCGGTATCGCGGCCCTCACTTTTTGCGCCGGTGTCGCGGACCGGGCCCCAGACATAACCGTCGGGCCCGCTGACCAGGCGCCGGACCCGGGCAGTGCCGCCGCCCTGCCAGAGTGCGACCACCCCGTCATTGGTCACCGCCAGAGCCGGATAGGCGTTCCAGTCGGCTGGGGTCTTCTCGGCAAGGTAGATCGGCGGTGTCTCAAACTGCACGGTGGCGTCGGCACCGATCGCAGCGCGGCGATAGGTAGCGCCGACCTTGTCTGGCTGCCGCCCGCCATCGGTCCAGACCATGTGCAGCCGTCCCTGCCGGTCGCGCACGACCCGCGTCGCATTGTTTCCGGCGGTGGCGTTTTCGTCGCCCGAGGCGCCCACCGGGGTAAAGCCCGTCGGCAGGACGAACAACGTGGCCGAGCGTGTGGCAGCGGCCTTGCCGGTGCCGGGCGTGCCGTCCCACGCGCTGAAGGTGACGCGGACGGCACCGGTCGTCAGGGGCTGTTTCAGGTCGTTGGTGACTGTGCGCTGCCCGCTTTTCGCGGCGGCCAGCAACTCCCGTACCGGTGCGTCACCCGGCGCCAGTTGTGCGCTGCCCGCCGGCAGTTCCACTGCCAGGACGTCCGGCAAGACAATGGACGGCGCGGTCTGCGACAGAGCCGATAGAGGGGCGGTGAGCAGGGCGCTCGCCAGGATGAGGCGGGGCAACGACATCATGCTGATTCCATGCGATACGTTAACATCATTAATCCGGCTGCCGCACCGCCGCCACCGATCCGTTACGCGGCCTGCGTGACATCGCGCGCCTCCGTGCCGGACAATTCCGGCTTGTTCCCCCGTGCCGGCGGACGCGATGATGACGGTATGAACATATTTCGTACCTGTCCGACTCAGCCGGCGGCGACTGCCGGCGCGGACACCGCTGGCCTCGCCCGGCTATCATGCGCAGCCGGCGGCGCGCCGTGAGTGCTGTCTTACGCTTCGGTGCGGCGGGCATGGCGCTCGCGCTGCTGGCCTGGCTCCTGGTGATCTATCCGCTGCCGGCCTGGCCCCTGGGCACGCTGCTGGTCGGCTATGCCGCCGTCCTGTGGCGCTGGCCGCAGGCGTTCCTGCTGGTGATGCCGGTGGTCCTGCCGGGCTTCGACCTCGGCCTGTGGACCGGATGGATCGGCCTGGGCGAGGCCGATCCGTTCGTCCTGGTCACCCTCGCTGTGCTGCTGCTCCGTTGCCCGCCTTCGCTCGGTGATTGCTGGCCATATGGGCGCGACGCGGTGATCCTGGCCTGCTTCGTCGCTGCCTGGGCGGTGGCCGGCGTTATCGGTCTGCTGTCGCCGCTGGGCGCCGAGCCGTCGGATAACCCTTACCTGGGCGTGGACAATGCCCTGCGGCTGTCCAAGAGTCTGCTCGAAGCACTGGCGCTGATGCCGTTCCTGATCAGCCGCCAGCGCCGCTATGGCGATGCGGTTCTGCTGTTCGGCGCCGGCATGGCTGCTGGCCTGCTGCCGGTGACGCTGGTGGTGCTGGCGGAGCGGGCCATGTTCTGCGGTCTGTGGGACTTCACCGGCGACTATCGCGCGACCGGGCAGTTCACCAGCATGCATGTGGGCGGCGGCCATATCGGCGCCTATGCCGCCCTGGCGCTGCCCTTCACGTTGGCTCTGCTCGCCCTGCGCCCACGCGCTTTGGGACTGCTGTCTGCGGCCATCACCTTGTTGGGCGGCGGCTATACCCTGGCCGCCAGTATGGCGCGGACTGCCTATGCTGCAGGTGTCTTCGGCTTGCTGGTCAGTGGGTTTGTGTCCGTCACCGCGGGGCGCCGGCGGTCGGGTGTACTGGCGTTGGCGCCGGTGGTGCTGTGTATCGCCGGGCTTGCCGCGGTTGCCGCGATGACCGGGATGCGGGAGCGCTTCAGCACGTCTTCGGCCGACCTTGCCACCCGCGAGGCGGATTGGCACGCCGGCCTGGCGGTGCGCGACACCGACCTATTGACCACCGTCTTCGGCATGGGCCTCGGCACATACCAGCGTACAATGCTGGTGCGGTCGCCGGTAAACCGGCCGAGTGATGTGGCGGTGCGGGTGGAGGATGGGGCGCCGGTACTGGCGCTGCGCAACGAGACGCGGTTCTACCTGGGGCAGAAGGTCGCGCCGTTCCACGGTGCCGCGACCGTTTCCCTCCAGGCGCGGGCGATTGGGCGGCCGAACACGCTGAGCATTGTGTTGTGCGACAAGGTGTTGCTGTACTCGGACAACTGTCGTGGCCAGTCCACGCCGCTTTCTGTGCCCGGACGCTGGCAGGACATCCGGCTGAGCGTGCCGATGAACGGTCTTGGGGCGGCGATCCTGGACGGCTGGTTGCACCGCCCGGTCGAATTCTCCCTATCGGCGGAGACCGGGCGCGTGGAGCTGCGGGCCCTGCGTGTCATCAACGCCGACGGCTGGCCGATGCTGGCGAATGCCGAATTCCGGCAAGGGCTGGACCGCTGGCTGTTCACTGACGACAGCCATGTGCCGTGGCGCATGAAGGACGTCTACCTGATGCTGTTCTTCGAGGCCGGCGTATTGGGTCTGGCCGCCTATGTCGCACTGGCCGGGGCGGCGATCTTAAGCGCCGCTGCCGCGGCGCGGGCCGGGGTGGCAGGTGCGTCGTCGCTGATGGGCGCGGTGTCGGCGTTCCTCGTCTCCGGCCTGTTCGACAACGTGCTGGAGGCGCCGCGCATCGCCGCGCTGTTCTTCCTCGTTTGCATCTGTGCGTATGCCGCCCGACCACGGCATGATCCTCCCACCGCCGCGCCCGCGGCGGAGGCGGTGACCTGGTTTTGATGGGGGGCCTTCGGGCAAAGCGGCCGAGACGCTGCGATGCCGTCCTGGATGGATGCTGCCCCGCGCTGCCGCGGTTCCCTTGACACCGCCAGAGGGCTGACCCTTCATCGCCACCGGATCGAGGGAGCGCGGCACCGCTGCGCCAGGGCGGAGACGGGATGACACAGAGAAGTAAGGTGGTGGCGAATTTCGCCGCGGCGGTGGCGGATGTTCCTGACGGCGCAACGATCGCGTTCGGCGGCTTTGCGATGCCGGGCACGCCGTTCAACCTGATCAAGGCGCTGATGGAGCAGGGGGCCAAGCGGCTGACGCTGGTCGCCAACACCACCGGCGGCGCGCAGCAGCCGCGCATGCCGGATATCGGCATGCTGGTGGAGAACGGGCAGGTGGCAAAGGTGATTTGCGCCTTCACCGCGGCGACACGGCCGACCGACGTGCTGCCGTTCACCAAATATTACGAATCCGGTGAGGTCGATGCGGAGCTTGTGCCGCAGGGCACGCTGGCGGAACGAATGCGCGCCGCCGGGGCCGGCGTCCCGGCCTTCTACACGCCGACGGCGGTGGGCACTGAACTGGCGAAGGGCCGCGAGACGCGGGTGATCAACGGCCGCGAATACCTGCTGGAGTACGCGCTGCCGCTCGACTACGCCTTCATCCGCGCACGTACGGCCGATGTGCTCGGCAACCTGCGCTTCCATCGTTCGCAACGAAACTTCAACCCGGTGATGGCGACCGCCGCGCGATGCACCATTGCCGAGATCGACGACCCGATCCAGCCGGCCGGCAGCATCGATCCCGATGATGTCCACACGGCAGGGATCTACGTCCACCGCCTGGTGCAGGTGCCGCCATCGCCCGAGGGGATCTGGCCGGCGAAGCGCGAAGCCCGCGCGCGATAAAGGGAGACAGGCAGCATGAGCGAAACCAAAGGCCTGACCCGCCAGCAGATGGCGGACCGTGTCGCGCGGGAGTTCCAGGACGGCTGGATCGTCAATCTGGGTGTCGGCATCCCGACGATGTGCTCGAACACCGATATCGGCGACCGCGACATCACCTACCACTCCGAAAACGGCGTGATCGGCTATGGCCCGGTGGCGGCCGAGGGGCAGGAGGACCTCAACCTGGTGAACGCCGGCGGGCAGAACGTCACGCTGAAGCCCGGCGCGGCGGTGGTGCACCATGCCGACAGTTTCGGCGTCATCCGCGGCGGGCATATCGATGCCACCGTAATGGGCGCGTATCAGGTGTCGATGACCGGCGACTTCGCCAACTGGAAGCTGGCGGGGCAGAAGGGCGGCGGCATCGGTGGTGCGATGGATTTGGCGGCCTGCGCGAAGCGGGTGTTCATCATCCTGGAGCATGTGACTCGGAAGAACGAACCGCGCCTGGTGCAGGCCTGCGATTTGCCGATCACGGCGAAGGGCGTGGTGACGCTGGTCATGACCAACTATGGGCTGTTCGAGCCGACCGGCACCGGTTTCCGGCTGCGGGAGATTGCGCCGGGGCTGACGGTCGAGGACGTGCGCGCCGTGACGGGCGGGACGCTGACGGTAGCGGACGGGCTGAAGACAATCGCGGTGTAGCGCGGAGGGCGTACGAACGCGCATACCAAAGTATGCGCGTTCGTGACTGAAGCGACATGGGATGCACCCACCGGGGTGGACCGGCCCATTTGGGGCCGGTCCTGTCCCCTAACGCTTATCGATGGCAATCTTGACTTTTCCGGTCACGATCACCACTATCCGCCCCAGGAGGATGAGATTTGTCAGCATCTCTGTCCTCCGGTTGGATGGCCGGCGGGCTTCGGCTCGCCGGCTTGTCTATTTGGTACTGCATTTATGAATCAAGTATTTACGGTGCGGCCAGGTCGGCTGCATTTATGAATACTATTGTGAGCACGGTTCGGGTCAGTCCCGCTCCGGTGCGCCGCCCGGAAATAGCGGACGTGACGGCCGCGCGTCCTCGATGATGCGCCGCACCGCCGGACGGGCGAGCAGCCGAGCACGGTAGGCGGCAACATGGCGGTGGGTGTCGCCGATCGGATGGACCCAGTCGCCGTAAAACAACGCGGGCATCGCTGCGCAGTCAGCCAGCGTAAAGCCGTCGCCAACCGCCCAGGTGCGCCCGGCCATACGCATGTCCAGCCATGTGTAGCACGTGTCCAGCATGGTATGTGCCTCGGACACGCCTTGCGGATCGTGGTGGTCGGCATCGCGCAGCCGGTCGAAGACGATGCGCTGCACGGCGGCATGCACGTAGTTGTCGAAGAACCGGTCCAGCAGCCGGACCTCCAGGCATAGCGCCCGATCCTCGGGAAGCAGGCGGTCCGGTCCAGGGTGATGCGCGTCCAGATACTCAACGATGATGCTGGCTTCCGGCAGCATCAGGCCGGTCTCGTCGTCGACCAGGACCGGGAAGCGCGCGATCGGCCAAAGTTGCTTCCACGCCGCCAATGTCTCCGGGTTGTCGAGCACGCGGGGGGTGAACGGCGTGTTGGCCTCATACAGCGGGATCAGCGCCTTCCAACTGTAGGAGGAGAACGGGTGGTAGTACAGCGCCAGTGCCATGATGCCTCCACAACCGATTGCAAATTGCAAGCGGTTGCAGCCTGCCGTGTCTGCTCCTAGATTGCAATCGGTTATCGTGCGCGTGAAGGTTGATGCAGGACTCCCGCTCCGGCTGCCCGATCAGTCTGACGCTGGAGGTTCTTGGCGACCGCTGGAGCCTGATCGTCATCCGCGACATCATGTTCGGAAACCGCCGCCATTTTCGTGAGCTGCTGGGCCAGTCGCAGGAGCGCATCGCCTCCAACGTGCTGGCTGACCGGCTGAAGCGGCTGGTAGCTGTGGGACTGCTGTCGCGGCGCGACGATCCGACGCACCGGCAGAAGGCGGTCTACAGCCTGACCGAACCGGCGATCCAGCTGGTGCCGCTGCTGGCGCAGATGGGCGCCTGGGGCCGGCGCCACCGCCCGGTGACGCCGGAACTGTCGATCCGGGCGGAGTTGCTGGAGCAGGGCGGTCCGGTGTTGTGGGAGGCATTCATGGCTGAACTGCGCAGCGTCCATCTGGGCACGCCGAGTCCCGCCCGGTCTGTGCTGGCCGAGTTGCGGGCTGCCTACGACGCAGCGGTTACCGGTGCTGAATACAATCGTACTTCGAGTACAACTGCACTCACAGGGGTGGGCCGGCCAGTAAAGACCGGCCCTTCCCCTAGCGCTTCTTAATGATGATCTTGACTTTGACCGTGACGACCACCACAATCAGCACCAGGAAGATGAGATGTCCTAGCATCCTTCCTCCTAGTGAGAGGCCGGCGGGCCAAGTCCCGCCGGCTTTTCCATTTTCCAGCCCGTTCATGAATAATCCGTTCACGCCGCCGACAATCGCGTTGCGCTGCGGCAGGGAATCGCCATGACGGCTGACACCATCTTCGCCATCGCCTCCGGCGCCGGCCGCTCTGCCATCGCGGTCATGCGCATCAGCGGGCCGGCCAGCGGCCCCGCCGTCGCCAGCCTCTGCCGCGGCCGCCTGCCGCAGCCGCGCGTCGCCGGCTTCCGCCGCCTGCGCGCCCCGGACGGGGAGGTGCTGGACCAGGCGCTGGTGCTGTGGTTCCCGGGTCCCTCCACCGAAACCGGCGAAGACTCGGCCGAACTACACCTGCACGGCAGCCGCCCGGTGATCGACGCCATTGCCGACCTGCTGGTCCGCTTCGGCCTGCGCCCCGCCGACCCCGGCGAGTTCAGCCGACGCGCCTTCCTGAACGGCCGCATCGACCTGGTGCAGGCCGAGGCGGTACATGATCTTGTCTTTGCCGAAACGGACGCGCAGCGCCGCCAGGCGGTACGGCAGATGGAAGGCGAGCTCGGCGCGCTCTACCACGGCTGGTCGGACCGGCTGCGCACCATCCTCGCGCATCAGGAAGCGCTGATCGACTTTCCCGATGAGGACCTGCCGCAGGAGGTCGAGGACGAACTGCTGGTCACGCTGCGCACTGTCCGAGCCGAGATCACCGCTCATCTGGACGATCATGGGCGTGGCGAAAAACTGCGCGAGGGCCTGTTCTTCGCCATCACCGGCGCGCCGAATGTCGGCAAGTCCACGCTGATCAATGCCCTGGCGCAGCGTGACGTCGCCATCGTCTCCGACATCCCCGGCACCACGCGCGACGTGCTGGAAACGCGGGTCGTCCTGGGCGGTGTGCCGGTGACGCTGGTCGACACCGCCGGGCTGCGCGAAACCACGGATGTTATCGAAGCGGAAGGCGTCCGCCGTGCCCGCGCGCGGGCGGAGGATGCCGATCTGGTTATCAGCCTGGTAGAGGCCGGCGCGCCGGCCCCTGCGGACCCTTCGCCGCATCAACTGCTGGTCGCCAACAAGGCCGATCTCGGCGCTCCTGGTCCGGACGGTGCGCTGCGCATCAGCGCCCGCACCGGCCTCGGCATGACCGAATTGCGCGCGCGGCTTGCCGAGGCGGCCGTGGCGATGACTCAGGCCGCGGGCCCGCCGCCGCTGACCAGAGCGCGCCACCGCGCCGCGCTGCTGGCCGCCATGTCGCATCTGGATGACGCGGAGCGCGCGGACCTGCCGGAGCTGCG
>JAFEFW010000157.1 GCA_018240405.1 Pseudomonadota bacterium | reverse complement strand
CGGTCGCCGTCGCGCTGCGCATCCGACAGCCGCTTCAGCACCACGACGCCGCAGCCCTCGCCACGACCATACCCATCCGCACGCGCATCAAACACCTTGCAACGACCGTCCGGGGAAAGCGCCTGTGCGTGGGACAGTACTTGAAACAACGTGGGGTCGAGCATGAGATGGACACCGGCCACAATCGCCAGTTCGCACTCACCCGCCAGCAGAGCCCGCCTTGCGTTGTGCAAGGCAACGAGGGAACTTGAGCACAGCGTATCGACCGCCTCGACAGGCCCTTGCAGGCCGAGAACGTAAGCAATGCGGCCGGCAGCAAAGCCCTGGCCCGTGCCAGTGCCATCAAAGGCTTCGGGGCTATGGTTACCGTTCAGAATGCGGCGAGCGTAGTCCACCTCAGAAATACCAACGAAAACACCGGCCTGTACTCCGCGCAAACCGTCAGGCGGAATGCCGGCATCCTCCAACGCCTGCCACGCCGTTTCGAGCAGCAAACGCTGCTGCGGGTCCATGGAAGCGGCCTCACGCGGGCTGATGCCGAAGAAGGCTGCATCGAACCGATCGACGTGCTCAAGAAAGCCCCCAAAGCTAGTCGTAATGAGGCGGCGCCCGCTGAGATCCGGGTCGGAGTATAAATCGATATCAAACCGGTCTGCCGGAACTGTGCGAACTGCGTCATCGCCATTAGCGAGTAATGCCCAGAATGCCGCCGCGTCCGGCGCGCCGGGGACACAGACCGCAAGGCCAATAACCGCAACATCATCATTCGCTCGCGCAGGATGCTGCGCTTCCGGCACCTCGCCCGCTTCGTCGTGGCCTAGGCGCCGCAGAATGAGCGTTGCGAGATCGCGAAGGGTTGGCTGGTCGAAGAGGAGTGTCGCCGGCAACGGCGGGTCAAAGCCGAACACGGTGTTCAGTCGTTGGCTGAGTTGTACCGCGCGAAAAGAATCGATGCCCAGATCGGCAAACCCTGTAGAGTCGTCGATCAACTCATTCGACCCGAGCGCCTGTCGCACCTGGTCCGCGAGATATCGTAGCAGCGTTGATCTGCGGTGTATGGCAGGTTCTGCAAGAATCCGCGCCGAAGCCTCAGAGCGGCCAATGGGCGCCGGCTTACCTTGCGCCCCCAGCGGTTCTGAAGGGGGAGAGCGTGCAACGATTGGCAACGTGCCTGCGATATACTGCGTCCTCGCCTTCAACCGCTGTGGCTTGCCGCTTGTCGTGCGTGGCAAGGTTCCAGGCCGTACCAGCACGATCGCTGCCGGACTCACATCATGAGCGTCGATCACTGCTCGTCGGATGGCAGTAAAGATACTGTGTGCGTCGAGTGTGCGGTATGTCTTGCGGCTCAGCCCCTGGACGATGACCAACCCTTCGCCGTCCGGGGACTCGACGCCGAACGCGATTGTCGAATCAAAGTCCAGCTCTGGATGGCATGCGGCGACCGTTGCTTCTATGTCCGAAGGATAATGGTTTCGGCCACGGATGATAATCATTTCCTTCATCCGGCCGAAAACGTGAAGTTCACCCGCGATCAATCGACCGAGGTCTCCGGTGCGCAGAAACGGACCCGAGCCTTCCTGCTTAGCGATTTCGAAGTTAAATGTACTAGCTGTCTGATCTGGTCGGTTCCAGTAACCCAGGGTAATTGTCGGGCCGGAGACCCAAACCTCGCCGGCTTCCCCTGCCGGCATCTCCTCGAACGTCTCGGGATCAACGATCCTCAGATCATGGCCTTCGATCGGAGGGCCGTTGGAGACTGTCCCGCGGATAGGAGATGCACCGTCATCAGTGCCGGCATTCCGGTCCCCCGGCTCAAGAACAACGGCAGGTTCAGCGTCGACGTGAGTCATCGTGACCTGCAGCGTTGTCTCTGCCAGGCCATACCCCGGAGCGAACGCCGTGGGACGGAAGCCTGCCGACCGGAAGCGGCTGGCAAAACGCGTTAGGGTGTCCGGACGTACTGGTTCACCCCCCATGATCGCATATCGCAGCGGTGATAGATCCAGCAAACCCAGGTCGTCCGACTCGCTCGCGGCCTGGCACATCTCAAAGGCAAAGTTGGGCGCCATCGTAACGGTGGCACGATAGTCCGACAGTGCCCTCAGCCAGCGCCTTGGGTCCTGCAAGAAGGCCGCCGGTGTCATCAGGGTCGACGAATGGCCCCCAAAGACAGGTTGTACAATACACCCGATGAGCCCAAGATCGTGATAAGGTGGCAGCCATGAAACGAGCACGTCTTGCTCGGTAAAACCAGCGCGGGTACTTCCAACCCAGTTGGCTTGTAAATTAGCATGACTTACCATCACGCCTTTTGGCGTATTGGTTGTACCGGATGTGTATTGGAGCAGCGCTAGATTACTAGGTTTCAGACCCGGATCACGCCACCTGCCGGTGGCATTTGCCAGTGCGGTCTCAACGTAAATTATGTGCCTCCACCCATCTTCATCGTGCTGTGGAAGGCGCGCTTCAGTCTCTCTTACCGCCAGGACGACGGAGGCTGAGCAATCGTCGGCGATCGCCCGCAATCGTTCCAGATGCCTGGAGTTACGCGGCGGATAAGCAGGCACAGCGACAACACCCGCAAGCAGACAGCCGAAAAAGCCGCTGATGTAGTCAAGACCAGGAGGGCAAACGATCAGGGCTCTGTCACCTGGGGCACAAATGCCCTGCAGCGACTCAGCGATTGCCTCGGCTCTCGCCAGCAACTGATGATAGGTGAGACACTCCTCGTCCGGTACTCCCGCTGCTCGGTAACGCAAAAACCGGAAGGCAAGGCGACTGCCACTCGAGTTGCCGCGGTTCCGCAGCGCCTCAACAATTGTTGGCAGCGAACCCGCTTTCTGGCTGAGCAATGGACCCACGTTGTCGCTCAGCGCAGTCAAGAGAGTGCAGTAAGCGCGATATTTGCCTTCGGCATGTCTTTGCCCTGCTCTCGCTCCCCAGCTTCGATCAGATATTCTGATGGGGACGATAGTGACATAATATCGACATAGTTAGCAATGGATCTTCATATATCGTTCGCGTGAAGTGTCCAATTAACTGCCCCGCGCCCGTTTAAACGGCGCACAGACAAATATTTCTATACAATCCTTAAATATGTAGACAAACGACCGCCGCCACGCCTGCACAGCTTGGGTTCCATTCGGTTCCCTCAGCTCTTGCACCACAGGGCGCGTCCGGGCAAAGCGACCTGAGATGCGGGAACCAGACGAAGTGAGATGATGCGGTGCAAAGATGCGGTTCTCCCGCCGTTTCAGAGCGGGCGGAACGCATTGTCCATGGCTACCGTCTGTTCCGGTATAGCACCGTTATGGCTGCGCAGAGTAACTGGCGACCGCGCCGGGCGGAGGCAGGCTGATGATGGAATGGTCGGGCGCCGACAACGTTACGGGGTCCTCGTAGCCTAGCCAAAACCGTACTGCTGACTGCAAGCAGTTAAAGCCGCACATCGATCCGTTACCGGCATTCGATTGGGCTTTCCTGCAAATCAGCCATTGAATCCGACGCGAACCAGCCACCTGAAAGGGTCGGTGGTAAGGTCTGATGACAATCGTCAACGAACGGCAAGGTGTAAGCCGACCACAAAGGCCGCCGAGAGACTTCCGATACGTCAAGTTTGCCGAAGTCTTCGTCTCAAAGACGCCTGTGGCCAGAGCGCGCAGCGGATTGCCGGCGCCTCACGATGATGAGCCACATGCGGCAGCTCAACATGCCCCCGGAACATGTTCGCGCCGCGGCTATCCGTCCGCGCGCGGCACCCAGGGAATGCGCGCGACCGGGATACCCTCCTCGGCGAGGCTCTCAGCCTGCTCATCCGTCGCCTCGCCATAGATCGGCCGTTCGTCAACCTCACCGCGATGGATGCGCCGGGCTTCGTCAGCAAACTCCGGCCCGACGTAATCGCAGTTCTTCTCTACCTCCGCGCGCATGCGCTGCAGCATAGCAACCATTTGCGCGGGAAGGCGGCCACCGGCGACGGGTGCGGGTGCTGCCGCAGGTGCCTCCTGCTTTGCTGGCGCCGGGGTCGGGGCCGGCACGGGCAGCGAATTGCCCTTCCTGGGCACGGCGGGCGCCATCAGCGCGCGCTCTACCGCAGTGCTGCCGCATTCCGGACAATCAACCAGACCATGCGCAGCCTGCTTCTCAAAAGTGGCACTGTCCTTGAACCACCCGTCGAACATATGCGCCTGGTCGCACCGCAGCTGGTAATGAATCATCCGTCGTCCCGTCTCCGTAGCCTGGGCCGGTCGGCCGGCCGTCTATCGCATTGATCAACGAATGTAATACCTTGGCACTCAGAATACGAGAGTGCCAAGTCTCTTCATGCCAGACCAAGCATTGGGTCGAGCCTGCCGGCGCGGTCCAACGCCAGCATGTCGTCGCAGCCACCGATGTGTTTTCCGTCAATGAAGATTTGCGGCACGCTGGTTCGGCCGCCGGAGCGGCTGAACGCCTCCTCCCGCTCCACCGAACCAGGCTGCGCGGGGATCTCCCGGAACGGCACGCCCTTCTTGGTCAAGGTATAGACGGCTCGCTCGCAATAGGGACAGAACAGCTGCGTATAAATTTCAATATCCGGCATCATCTCACCTCTTTCTCCGCATCTTGGGCGGATGCCGGCGGGACGCAAGCCTGCCGGGCGAGTTCGGCGAGGCAGGATTGCCGGTCCGCCACAGCGCCACCGGCCAGCCACCAGTCACGAATGGAGCGCAGGAGCAACCCAACGGCGGGACCGCTGTCCACGCCTATGGCCAGCACGTCCTTGCCGAATAGCGGGAATATCGGCTGGGGCAGGGCGGCCAGGCGATGGCGCAGGGTATCGGGACCACGACTCAGCCAGGTGCGATCGATCAGGTCCTGCCGCTGGTAATCGGCGAGCAGGCGGCGCAGAGCGTCGTCAGTAGCCGACAGCTCGGGTGTCGGGGTATCCCGCAGCCGGACCAGGCGGTCACGCTCTTCGTTCGAAAGCTTCAGCCGCTCGGCGAACACAATTGGATCGCCGGTCAGCATGGCGGCCACGCGCAGGATAGGATCGGGGGGCGCGCCCACAGCTTGCAGCGGTGCCAAGCGTGCCGGATCAAGCTCCGGGGCCACGGCCTGCAGGACACCCAACTCTGCCATCAGCGCAACCCCGGCCACCGGATCAGGCGCCGAGAGGATGCGCCGAAGTTCCATCCATACCCGCTCGGCCGAAAGGCGAGCGAGTCCGGGAGTGCCGCTCCGTAGCGCCTCGCGCGTTGCCGGGTCAGGTGGCGAGTGGCCGTAGCGGGACTGGAAGCGAAAGTAGCGCAGGATGCGAAGATAATCCTCGGCAATGCGGGATGCCGGATCGCCGACGAAGCGAACACGCGCCGCGCTCAAATCGTCGATGCCGCCGGTATAGTCGTAGACGCTGCCGTCGCGTGCCATGGACAGGGAATTGATAGTGAAGTCCCGGCGTAGCGCGTCGGCCCGCCAGTCCTCGGTAAATTCAACCACGGCGTGGCGGCCATCGGTTTCTACGTCACGGCGGAGGGTGGTGATTTCAAAGCCGCGATGGTTGGCGATGGCGGTGACGGTGCCGTGCGCGACGCCTGTCGGAACCACGCGGATACCGGCGGCGCGCAGGGCAGCGGCGGTTGCATCGGGGGGCCGGGACGTTGCAAGATCGATGTCCGCAACCGGCCGGCCGAGCAGCAGGTCGCGTACGGCACCACCGACGACCCGAGCCTCCGGCAGCGCGTCCCAGATCTGGGCCAGCGCGGTGTCGCCGGCAAGAGGTGGCGGGTCGAGACGCAGCGCAGGTATCTCGGTCATCGCCGTTCAGGGTGACCGGGTACGACCTGGCCGTTCTCCAGCCGCGCTGGCACATAAGTCTGCTCGGCGTCCCCAGCGTCAAGGCTTCGGAGGTAGAGCAGCAGGCCCAGCATCACCGCGACGGACGCGGCGAAAACCGGGAGCACCCAGGCTGGCAGGCCGCGGGCAGGCAGCACCAGACGCAGTACGGCGAAGGCGACGAACGGCGACAGGAACAGGGCGATTTCGATCAGGCGCATGGTTTTTCCAGGCACGACCATAGCGCGGTGGCCGCGTCCTGGTTACTGGGGTGAGACGGAAGATTACGACTCATCGTCGCCGCAGGGCGGGCCTTCCCAATTGAGCGTCGGGAAGACCCGGACACGTCTCGCGGATGCGCTTGCGCGACCGGTGGTTTGGCCCAACCTGATGTACCTACGCGGCACGGTGTGCAGACGATTTGCCGCTGGAAAGCTCTCACGACCAAGACACAGTCAGCGAACGCATGCCGGCGGAGGTGCTGACCGCTGCTTCCCTCACTGTCGGCCCAAGTGCGAGCTTCGGAGCCGGCAGGAAGGTTCCGCCGAGCTGCGCGGGCAGGGATGTGCTCGGTCGAGATGTGCTTGGTCGAAGCAACCGCTTCCGGGCCATGATGGTGCCTGGCCCGTCGGACGCCCGCGATGCCGGTTGCTCCTCAGGGTGGCGCCGTGGCGTAGATCTCGTCAATCGTCCGCGCCAGGCTACCGCGCCATTCCGGTAGTCTGACACCGAATACGCGGCTCAATTTGTCGCAGCTCAGCCGGGAGTTGGCCGGCCGCTTCGCCGGCGTCGGGTAGTCGGCTGTGGCGATCGCCGCCACCGAGGGCACGCGTGCGCCATGGCGGCTGGCCTCCTCGAACGTCGCCAGTGCCAGCCCATGCCAATTCGTTTCCCCGGAACCCGCGGCGTGGAACAGGCCCTGATATGCCGGCTGCCAGCCGGTCTCATCCAGCCGGCGCACGATTGCCAGGATTGCGGCGGCGAGATCTTCCGCCGTTGTCGGGCAACCATCCTGGTCGGCGACCACGCTCAGCGCGTCGCGGGTCTTTGCGAGCGTCAGCATGGTCCGGACAAAATTCTTGCCCTGCGCCGCATAGACCCACGCCGTCCGCAGGATGATGGCTCGGCAGCCGCTTGCCAGTACGGCTTCCTCACCGGCCAGCTTGCTGGCGCCATAGACGCCCTGTGGCGCGACCGGATCGGTTTCGACATAGGGTTCGGGCTTGGCGCCGTCAAAGACATAGTCGGTGGAGATATGGATCAGCGGGATGCCCGATTCGGCGCAAAGTCGTGCCAGCGCCGCCGGACCGTCACGGTTGGCCCGGTAGGCGGCTTCTACGTCGCTCTCAGCCTTGTCCACCGCGGTGTAGGCGGCCGCATTTACTACCAGACGCGGCGCCACGGACCGGAACACCGCTTCGATCGTCTCCGGGCGGTCGAAGTCGAAATCCGGGCGGCCGACTCGGACCACACTTGGCGCCTTGGCCAGCGCCGAGGCGACCTGGCCGGCGCCGCCGGTAACGAGGATCGGACCTTCAGGCATGGAACCAGGGCTCGCAATCGCGCAGGCGCGGCAGCACCTTGTCCTTGTCCGATAGCAGCACTTGCGCCGCGGCGACCGGCCATTGGATGCCAATGTCCGGATCGTTCCAGATCACCCCGCGCTCCGCCGGCTTATCGTACGGCGCAGTCACCTTGTAGATGACCTCCGTCTCCTCGGTCAGCGTGCAGTAGGCGTGCAGGAAGCCGACCGGCACCCAGATCTGCGTCCAGTTCGCCGCGCTGATCTCCGCCCCGACCCACTTCCCATAGGTCGGCGATCCCTTCCGGATATCGACGGCGACGTCGAAGATCGCGCCCTTCACGCAGCGCACCAGCTTGCCCTGAGCGTTCGGCCCGATCTGGCAATGCAGCCCGCGCAGCACGCCGCGCGCGGTGGAGACCGCATGATTGTCCTGCACGAACGGACCCGGTACGCCGGCATCGGCAAACCGGCCCCCATTCCAGGTCTCGGAAAAGAAGCCGCGCGGGTCGTTGAAGCGCGGCGGCGTGATCAGCTTGACCTCGGGAATTGCCAGCGACTCGACCTTCACGCGTGTTCACCCTCCGCCAGTTCCAGCAACACCCTGCCCAATTCCGTCTTGCCCAGGCG
>JAFEFW010000156.1 GCA_018240405.1 Pseudomonadota bacterium | reverse complement strand
GCCGCCTTGCGCCCGGCGCGTCGTTTCGGCGGCGCGGATTTGCGTGCGGCCCGCCCAGCCGTCTCTGCCCGTGCAGGCACGGCCGCGCTGTCGCCTGGCTGTGGCGCGCTGGTGTCACGATAACCGGGCACGACAAACTCCCAGGTCTCGCGATCGTCCTGCCCAGCCTCCGGCCAGCGCTCCAGCCCGGCGACCTCGCCCCAGGGATTGGGCGGCTTGCCCAAAGGTCCGACCGAGGCAACCGGGATGCTGTGCGCCGGCCGCTTCGGCCAGCGCAGCCGGCCATCGGGCCCCAGCGTGTACGGCTGGACAGAGCGCAGGAACGCGGCCTGTGACCCCCACTCATCGCTCAGGATCGATTCAATGACGAGCTGGATCTCCGACAGTGCTGTCAAGGCTTCCCCGGTCTTGTCCCGAGGCTGGCGCTGCCAGCGCTCCGGGTCCTTCCAGTCATACACGGCCGTCAGCAGGCCATTCGCGAGGTCGCGCAGCATCGCCGCCGGATCGATATCCACCGGGCGCTCGATCATCGTGGCGATGGTTTCCGCCTCATCCTGCCGGTTCTGCAGTTCGTGGAACGCCAGGGGGCGCTCCGTCCCGTCCGGCCCCGTCTGCGTCTGCCGCATGTGTGCCAGAAGATGCGCCTTCGCCGCCATGACGCTGGCAGGCAGCGTCATGCGTAGCAACGCAAGCTGGTCGTTGTTCAGTTCAGCCATCCAATGGCGCGCGACGAGCAGGTTCCAGACGGAGAACTTGGCCTGCGCCGAGATCAGATCGGACCACGTCGTCGTTCCGCTGCCTGATGCGGTCATGATCCACCGGATCAACTGGCCGATTTCATCCAGCAACGAGTCCGTATCGCCTGCGGACGGTACTTCGCTGAACAGGCTCGCATAGCGGCGTCGTTCGTTGCGGTCGACGTTCTCTTCCGGTTCGCTCAGCACATAGGCCGCCCATTCCGGTGAGTAGTACCACGCCTCGAGCGGCAGGTCCGTGTGACTGCGCGACATATCGCCATAGCGGCGGGCGGGCGACGCGGCGGGCCTCGCCGCCCGGCGGGCGGGCGGCAGGGCCGCTTCGATCACGTCGGCGCACAACGCCGCGTCGCGTGCCGTCAGCGCGTCACAGAACGGGCGGAACGCGGCGGGATCGCGCAGTGCCGCCAGCGCCTCCAGGTGCTTCGTGACATGGGGCTGCCCGGCGGCCTGCGCGATCGCGTTCAGGCGCTCAGCACCATCTGGCCCGCCGACGGTGCTCCAGGCCAGGGCCAGTTGATTGGTGGCCGACCGGCGCAGCCAGGTCTCCGCCCGGTCGCGCAGGTCGCGGCCCCGGCCGTCGGCCAGTTCATCGATCAGCGACAGTCCGACCCGGGCGCGCTGGCTGGAGGCAAAATAGGGCGTCGGCTTTTCCCCGCTGCGGAACCACGGATGGGTAAAGCACCACGTACGCAATGGATCGCCTTTGCTGGGTGGCGAAGCGGCCGCGGCATCCGGCGCCGGCGGCTGGATGCGGACCAGCCCGATGGTCTGGCCCAGCTTCTCCCGCACCGCCACCCGCATCCAGAACGGCCGGATCGGCTGCAGATTCTGCGTGATGCGGCCGTCGCGCGAGGTGACGCTTTTGACCTTGAGTCCGAGCGCCTCGACGATCGGATGGCCGGGGACCTGGTCGATACGGACATGCACCCGCTGCTCGATTTCGCGCGCGTCGTACACCCGGGTGACGGCGCGCTCTGTCAGCACGGCGGCCTGGTAGCAGGCGAGGTCCATGTCGGCGGCGTCACGATACTGCTTCATCGTCAGGCGGTTCACTGGTGCCTGGTGTGCCAGCAGTTCCAGCGCCAGCGCCTTGACCGTCTGCATGGCGCCATCCTGGGTCTGCGCCAGCCTCGTCTTGCGCTTCAGGTCGGCGACGGCGGCGCGGCCCCAGTCGTCGGCAATGGCCTGCCAGTCGATGACGCCCTCCGACACCTCCCGTTGGTCAACCTCGATCAGCGTCCGTTGCCTGGCGCGCTGCCCGGTGTCGTAGGCCGCAAAGATCTCGGTCGCCAGGTGCAGCAGGTAGCGATCGCCGGCGGGACCGTCCGGCGTGGTCCAGACGTCGTGCGGGCTGTCGATGTGGGCCACCACGGTGCTGCGGCCGTTCACCTCCCGGTCCGTCACCACCGCCCGGCCATGATTGGCGTAGACAAAAGGCTCGATCATTGCGACCGAAATGAGCTTTTCGTCCTGGTACCAGGCGACCGGAATGCAGAACGAGACCTCGCGCTGCGCCCACCAACCGACATTGTTGTTGGCGGACCACATCGTGCCGTGTTGATCGCCGATGACGCTGACCACCATGTAGACGTAATGACCGAGTGTCTTCAGGCGCATCGGCGGCGTGCCGTTCCCGGCCGCTCTGAACGGTTTGTTCCAGGCCTCATCGACCAGCTTCTTCAGCACATCGGCATCGGCGAGCAGCGGATAGACCTGCAGCGTCACGTCGGGGAACTCGAACGGGCCGACCACGGTCTGCGTCGCCGCGCCCAGCGCGGTGTTGAAGGCGTTCGGCGCCGCGGCGTCGGCGATGGGCGCGCCGTGCCGATCCTGCTCCGTCGCGCTTTCGCCGGTCGACTCATCCATCCAGCGCGCTTCCTGCAGATCGCCGGGGCCGGACGCGCTGGTGGTGCGGGAGCAGATCACCTCGCCGGCGCCGTAATACAGGTCGACGTCGAGCCAGAACGGGAAGGTCGGCTTCAGCGTCGAAACCGTGTGACGGCCGGTGTAGTCTTCGCTGCCCGCAAGCTCCAGTCCCAGCGTCTCGATAATGGGTTGAGACGTGTAACGATGCAGCCTGATCTTGAAGCCGCCCGACGGGTCGCCACGCAGCAGGTCCCAGTCGCCGAGCAGGCCGAACTGGTTGACGCGGTCGACACCCATGCAGGCGTTGACGATGGCGGTGTAGCAGGCGAGGTTGGGACTTTCCGGATCGCGGTACTGCTTCAGGTTGATCGTATTGGTCAGCAGGCTCGGCAGCGCCGCCGGGTCACGGATGTTGTCGGGGTCAAGGCCCGCCGGTAGCGCTTGTTTCCCTGACAGCAGACCCGCTCCCGGCAGGCCGGTGGCCAGTTTCGTCGCCAGTTCAACCGCCTTGGACGCCATGGACGCGACCGCCTCGATACTGCGGCCCGGCGGGAAACCGCGCAGACGCAGGCCGCCGGCAATGTCCAGCGCGTCCCCCAGCAAGGACAGGGAGTTGCTGATCAGGTTCGGCACCACCGAGGTCGGCGACCACGGGCACCGCAGGTTTGGCGGGTACTCGGCGTAGGAGGCGATCGGGTCGCGCTCCACCTGCAGCAGGATGCGGGATGTCTCGGCCTCGCCGGCGTAGACATCGCGGAACATTTCGGTGCTGAGGCTGAACAGCCGCGCGCCGGCACGCGGATGCGCAGCCCAGAGCGGTGTGTCCGCGTCGATATGGGCCAGGACCTTGGGCCAGCCGTAGACTTCGCGCCCGGTGGTCTGCGACATGGGGTCGTCAACGAAGATGAAGGGCGAGACGCTGGCCCAGCCCTGGAAGTCCAGCCGGCCGGTGTCGCGGTTTCGCTGCCAGCGGTGCAGCAGGATGGTGAAGGTCACCTCATGCTGCGCAATCCACCCGGTGTGCTGCGCCGCGCGGGAGATCGGCGACAACCCGCCATAGTTCAGCACCATGAAGTAGACATAGGGCAGGGCGGGCGTGAAATGGACGATCGTATCGGGGATGTCCATGTTCAGTTGCTGGTCGACGAAATGCGCCAGGCGGCCCATGTTCGCTTTCAGCGGAAACACCCGCGCGGTGACTTCGCGGAACAGGAAGGGCGGCTTCAACGCCACGGCGCCGAGACCGCTCAGCCCGGTCGGATCGATGTAGCGGGGCTTCATCTTGTTCCTCCTGTGCCAGGCGGCGGCTGGTTGGATGTTATGTCGATACAGGAACTACCGGCGGTGACCGAAACGCTATGTGCTTGACGTCCGCACTGGTCCGCGCAGTCATCAGCCTCGGTGAAAGATCCACGTCGCCAGCCCCTTGATGAACCGTGTGTCGCGGCTGTCGGGCAGGCTGCCGTAGATCGTGGCGAACTCGTGCAGCGCCGCGCCGGCCAGGCCATGCGCGATGCCGCGGGCGTAGTCGATGGAGCCGTATTCGTCCATCCGGGCCCGTATCCAGGCCACCTGCTCCTCGGTCCGTGCCGTGCGGGCGGGGTCCAGCAGCGAGGCCAACCGCTCACGCTGCGACGGTGGCGACATGCGGAACACGTGGTTCAGCATCAAGGTGCGCTTGCCCTCGAAGATGTCGCCGTTGGCTTCCTTGCCGTAGTCGTCGTCCGGCACAAGGTTCAGAATATCGTCCTGGATCTGGAATGCCGCGCCGAGGAAGAACCCGAAACGGATGAATGGATCGAGCTCGACATGGGCGCGCGTGCCGATGAGTGCGCCGACCCGTGTCGGGTGGATCGTCGCCAGCCAGCAGGTCTTCTTCAGCACCATGGTCAGGTAGTCGGCGTCGCTCAGGCCAAGCACGTTATCCTGCCGCCAGCCAAGCTCCATCGCCTGGCCCTCGGCCGACTCCCAGGCCATGCGTTCCGTCTCCTGCACCACGGCGTGCGCGACGCGGGGGCCGAGGCGGCCGACATTGTCGAACAGCGGCCGGATGCTCAGCAGCGTCAGCGCGTCGCCGGCGTTGACCGCCAGCGGCAGCCCATGCGTCATGTGCAGGGTCGGCCGGTCGCGCCGCTGCTCGCTGCCATCCTCGATGTCGTCGTGGATCAGCAGCGCGTTGTGCATCAACTCGATCGCCACGGCGGTGTTGACCGCTTCGTCGACGTTGGCGCCAAAGGCCCGCGCGGTGGCGATGCACAGGCCGGACCGCATCATCTTGCCGCCGCGCTTCGGATAGTCGGACAGCAGATCATAGAGATAGGACCGCGGCTCCGCGTCGGGGAAATACGCCATCATCGCCTTGCGCGTGATGGCGCCGTATTCCTCCAGCGTGTCGCGCACCACGTGCGGCGTCCGGTGCGTCTGCATTGCGGCCGCGCTCAGGCTGCGCCCGGCAGCACCCGGACGGACAACGTGCCGCAGGGCTCGTCTGTCGCACTGTCGAGCACCACGCCCATGTAGTTGCCGGCCGGCTGACCGTCGGCGACGTCGATGTGTAGCACGGGTGTGGCTGTGGCCGGATCGATCTGGAAGCGGACGCCGGCCAGCGGCGGCAGATCCGGATTCGTTGCATGGAGCGCATGCACGACCGGCATGACCTTGACCGCGTTCGGCCGGATGTCCAGCTTGATCTGGGTCCGCCGGCTGGACGTCAGTTCAAAGCCGAAATTGCAACTATCGGCCGCCTGTGCCTGCGCCGGTGCCGCTGAATCGGCCGGCGCGCCGCCCGGCATTGCCCGGCTAACGGCGGATTGCAGCGCCGGGCTGCGGATCAGCGTTTCGACCGCGGCGAGCGCCAGTGCGCCCATGTCTTTGTAGACGTTCAGTGCCCGCTCGATCAGCGTGCCGACCTCCACCGGCGGCAGGGCGCCGGGTCGGCCGGAAACATGCCGCAGCCGCTCAGCGAGTTTCTCGCCCTGGCGGATCTGTTCGTCGATGACCGAGTAGCCGAGGCGGACGCCGTGCGCGACCGTGGGGTCGGCGGCGTCAACCTCGGCGATGGGGGTTGCCGACTCCGACCGGCCGTTGGCGGCGAAGCCCGCCGTCCGGACGTAACTCATGAAGTCTCGAATTGGTTCGGTGCGGCTGGGATCCGGTCGATGATGGCGTTCAGGTTTGTCCATGGCGAGGCCCCTCGGCGCGCGGGGGCGAATCATTGGTCACGCACGGGACAGCCGATGACGCAGGCTGCGCCCGGGATGCGGGCGGTTGCTCGTCCTCTTGCTGGTCCATAGTAAGACCCCCCAACAGCCGTACAGACACTGGAATACTGTGTGACCTATGCAGACTGGCACACTCATTTCTGAATGGCGATAGCGATTCGGGTCGTGTCGTCACAGGTTCTTTTGCGCTGCGTCATTCATGCCGCAGGATTGTGCCGGTTGTGGGCGGCAGGGCGTGTCCACCAACGGCGACGGTATCCGCCGTTTCGTCTTGCTCGAAGGCGCTTCGAACGCCCGGGCTTTGCGTCCTATCCTGCGGAAAATGGCGGTCTTGCGCAGGCGCTGCCGGTGACGGGCCCGCCGCTGTGGTCCGCCGGAGGTGCAACATTCCGTCGGGTCGTCACGGGTGGTCGTAGCCGGCGATGTCCTCCAGCGGCGGCCACAGGGAAATCGCATGCGCCGCCAGCCGGCCCGAAATGACCGCGCCCTCCACACAGCCGGCATTGAAACCGTTATCGGTCCAGTCGCCGGCGATCGTCAGGTTATCGTAGGTATTGTCTAGTGGTGAGATCCGGTAACGCATGCTGCCCGGTAGCATCAGAACGTATCGGTCCGACGGGTTGATGTTCGCTGTCCAGTACTGCGTATCGAACCGCGCTTCGCCCTGAGGCATCGCCTTGTCGTTCGCCTCGTGCGCCAGCAGTTCCCATCGAAACCGGCCCGGCTCCGTGACGGCGTAGGGCCACAGATGCCTGGCGTGCGTATTGAGGAAGTCGATGGCGTTCCGGCGCACCTCCTCCCGCGCTGCCGCCTCGTAGGTGGCATCATCGCGTGCCGGCGTATCGGGCGGATCGGCCAGCACATTGCAGAAATAGGCGACCGCCTTGGGTGGCGTCGTCCACGCCTCCTCCGGTACCAGGTGCGTCATATCTGCCCAGGTATCGAACGGCTTGACGAAGGCGGACAGCGTCACTGGCGGTTCATTCCAGCCGAGTGCCGCCATGTCTTCGGTCAGCCAGACCTGAAACGCTTGCGTAGCGACCGTCCTGACATGAGTCACCATATCACGCCAGCGCTGATTACTTGCCAGGATCTCCTGGCATACATGCGGAATGGCACCGATACCGACGCCGAGTACCACAAAGTCAAAGTCCTCGCCCACCCGCAGCGTCTTGCTGCGCACCCGGCGGCGGTCCCAGAACGACTCGAAGCGCCGTCCCTCCCGCCGCAGGCGGGTCCCGTCGACGAGCTGGGCGTAGTCCGGCTCGGCCGGCCAACAGGGCACGCCCTTCACGTCGATCAATGGTTGATAGTCGCCGCCACCCTTGATGGTGGCCTGCACATCGAACTCCAGTGCCTCAACGTAACGCTTCTCCCCGTGCACAAGGGAGTCCTCGGGCGCCAGCCGCACATTCTCCAGCCGATGGAAGAATTCGAAGCGCACACCCCGCCGTTTCAGCACCTCGTAGTAGGGGGCGAAGATCACATCCCCCATGCCGGAGCGCATTTTCCAGAACAGCGCCCCGCGATAGGTGAAGAACATGCGCAGCAGCGTCCGGATCGCCTGCCCGGCCGCCAGTCCCGGCCGCGCCGGATCGCCATTTTCATACGCCATCGGCAGGTCGTACATGCCGCGCACGAAGCAGGAGTCCAGGGACCGTTCCGAAGCACCATTCTGCCGCAACCAGTCGCGCCAGTCGTATTCGTCGATGGCGCTGAGGCCGCGTCGGTCGATCATCAGCCGCCAGCGGACCGCGCCGGTCAGAAACGCCAGCATGAGGTCGATGACCTCCCACCGGTAGATCAGCCCTTCCTCGGTCGCGACCAGATCCTCCAGTCGCGCTCGGATGGCCGTCACCACGGACCCGATGAGCGCGCCGACCAGCCGTTCCGGGAACAGCGGCAGTGCCCGTGTCACCGCTGCCAACAGGCCGAGTGTCTCGCTGATCGCGGCGATCGAGGACAGCGCGCCGATACGCAGCAGATATGTCATCCTGGCGACGACCGTTGCAATCGTGGCGGGTTGCAGATCCGGCAGGTCGGCTGGGGTCAGCGGTCCGCGCCGCATGCGGGTGCTGAACAGCAGCGTGCGCAGCAGCGAGAGCGTGCGGCCAATATAGCTGGCCAGGGTGAACGG
>JAFEFW010000155.1 GCA_018240405.1 Pseudomonadota bacterium | reverse complement strand
GAGCAGAACCGTGATGGCCAGATGCGCGCGCTGCTGATCAACGAGCTTGAGATTGACCCGAAGAAGCTGATCAAGGTTGTGCACTACGATGGCACGCCGATCAGCGCACGCTTCATCGCCGGCGCCATCGCCGCCCAGCTTAAAAAGGTTCCAGCATGACCTTCATCGCCAAGCCGAAGCTGCATCATCCGGACCTGCAGAAGAACGCGCTGGGCTACACGCGGCGCGACTACGAAGGTGCAGTCTCGACCTTGTGCGCCGGCTGCGGCCATGACTCGATCAGCGCCGCCATTGTGCGGGCCTGTTTCGAGCTGGACCTGCCGCCGCATCGTATCGCCAAGCTCTCAGGCATCGGCTGCTCGTCTAAGACACCGACCTACTTCCTGGGCGCGTCGCACGGCTTCAACTCGGTGCATGGGCGCATGCCGTCGGTGCTGACCGGGGCGAATCTGGCGAACCGGGACCTGATCTACCTGGGTGTGTCCGGTGACGGCGACAGCGCGTCCATCGGCATCGGCCAATTCGCTCACGCCATGCGGCGCGGCGTCAACATGGTGTACATTGTCGAGAACAACGGTGTCTATGGCCTGACCAAAGGACAGTTCTCGGCGACGTCGGACAAGGGTGCCAAGTCGAAGCGCGGTGTGGAGAACACCGATGACCCGATCGACCTGGTCGGCATGGCGTTGCAGTTGGGAGCCACCTTCGTCGGCCGCAGCTTCTCGGGCGACAAGGCGCAGCTGGTGCCGCTGATCGAAGCGGCGCTGAAGCATGAGGGCGCGGCGTTCATCGACTGCATCTCGCCGTGCGTGGCGTTCAACAACCATGAGGGATCGACCAAGAGCTTTGACTATGTCCGTGAGCACAACGCGGCGGTCAATTACCTGGATGTCATCACCGGGCGGAAGGAAATCACTGTCGATTATGCGCCCGGCACGATGGAAGTCGTGACGCAGCACGACGGGTCGAAGCTGCACCTGCGCAAAGTTAGCATGGACTACGACATGCACGATCGCATTTCGGCGCTGACCTACATGAACCAACGCGCCGCGGCGGGAGAAATCGTTACCGGCCTGCTCTTCGTCGATCCGGCGCCGCGCGACCTGCACAAACACCTGAAGACGTCCGAGACGCCGTTGAATGCGCTGCAGGAGGATGCACTGGTTCCTGGCGCCGCCGCGTTGGCGAAACTCAACGCCGGCCTGCGGTAGACTGCTCCGCTCGGGCGTGGGCGGCTGGTCAAGCCAGCCACCCGCTCCCGAGGGTCAGCTCAGGCTCGCGCCGGGGTTGTGCGGCGGAGTTCGCTGATCGCCGCTTCGACATTCTGCCAACGCGCGAGGCTGGATGCATCGCCCTGCAGGCGCGCCTCCTCAATCCGCTCCCGCACGACCGCCTGTGCGCGGAGGCCGTGAACTACCATCAGGCTCTGCGCCGTCTGCTTGTTGTCTGCCTCAGCCATGTGCTCCTCCTTTCGATGGTGCGGAGAGATGGGTCTGGCCTCGACAAATGTCCAAGTGGCTCGCGTACCGTTGCGCCCGGCGGCGCCGCATTGGGCTCCTGTGGTCGGATGAAGAGGCTGCTGTCTCGCTACGGCAGGTACCGGCCCGCCGTGACGGCAGCGAGCCATGCAATCGGTCTGGTGCGACCTCAGGCCGCTGCTTCGGCGTCCACCCGCCGCTCATAGCGCTTGCGCTCGTGCGGATCGAGGTAGCGCTTGCGGAGCCGGATGGCGCCGGGGGTTACTTCCACCAATTCGTCGTCCTCGACGTAGGAAATCGCCTGTTCCAGGCTCATCTTCCGCGGCGGAATCAGCAGCATGGCATCGTCCTTGCCGGCAGCGCGGATGTTGGTCAGCTTCTTTTCCTTGATCGGGTTCACCTCCAGGTCGGATTCCCGGCTGTGCTCGCCCAGGATCATGCCCTGGTAGACCTTCTCGCCCGGGCTGACGAACATCGTGCCGCGTTCCTGTATGTAGAACAGCGCATAGTGCACGGCCTCACCGGGTTCGGTGGAGATCAGCGACCCGTTGCGTCGGCCCTCGATCGGGCCCTTCCACGGGCCGTAGCCGGCGAACAGGCGGTTCATGATGCCGGTGCCGCGGGTGTCGGTCAGGAATTCGCCGTGATAGCCGATCAGGCCGCGGCTGGGGATGCTGAAGGTCAGGCGGATCTTGCCGCCGCCCGACGGGCGCATGTCGCTCATCTCGCCCTTGCGGCGGGACAGCTTCTCGACCACCACGCCGGTATAGGGCTCGTCCACGTCGACCAGCACCTCCTCCATCGGCTCCTGGCGTTCGCCGGTGTCGGGGTCCTTGCGGGTCAGCACGCGCGGGCGGCCAATGGTCAGTTCGAACCCCTCGCGGCGCATCTGCTCGATCAGCACGCCAAGCTGAAGTTCGCCGCGGCCGGCCACTTCGAAGGCATCGGTCTCGTTGGAGTCGCTGACGCGGATCGCGACGTTACCCTCGGCCTCGCGAAACAGGCGCTCGCGAATCTGGCGGGAGGTGACCTTCTTGCCCTCGCGCCCGGCCAGCGGGCCGTCATTGATGCGGAAGGTCATCGCCAGGGTCGGCGGGTCGACCGGGATGGCTTCCAACGGACCAGCGAGGTCCGGCGCGCCGATCGTGTCAGGGATCGTACCGTCGGAGAGGCCAGCCACGGCGATGATGTCGCCGGCCTGAACCTCATCCACCGGAACCCGCTCGAGCCCGCGGAAGGACAGCAGCTTGGTCAGGCGGCCGGTCTCGACAACGGACCCGTCCTGACGCAGCACCTTCACCGGCATGTTGACGCGGGCAGCGCCCTGCTCGACGCGGCCCGTCAGCACACGGCCGAGATAGCTGTCGTATTCCAGGATGGAGGCGACCATGGCGAACGGCGCATCCGGATTCACCTTGGGCGGCGGCACATGGCTGACCACCAGGTTGAACAGCGCGGACAGGTCCTGGCGCGGGCCTTCGAGCGAGTCGTCCGCCCAGCCGTTGCGGCCGGAGGCAAACAGCGTTGGGAAATCCAACTGGCTGTCGGAGGCACCTAGCGCAGCGAACAGATCGAAAACTTCTTCGTGCACCTCATCTGGCCGGGCGTCCTGGCGATCAACCTTGTTAACCACGACAATCGGATGCAGGCCGCGCGCCAGCGCCTTGCCGACGACGAACTTGGTTTGCGGCAGCGGGCCCTCGGCGGCGTCCACCAGGACGATGGCGCCATCCACCATGTTCAGGATGCGCTCGACCTCGCCGCCGAAATCGGCGTGGCCGGGGGTGTCGACGATGTTGATGCGGACATCGTTCCACACCACCGAGGTGCACTTGGCCAGGATGGTGATGCCGCGCTCCTTCTCCAGGTCATTGCGGTCCAGTGCGCGCTCCGCCACCTGCTGATGGTCGCGGAAGGCGCCCGACTGACTCAGGAGTTTGTCGACCAGCGTGGTCTTACCGTGATCGACATGGGCGATGATCGCGACGTTTCTGATCTGCATTCGGGCCTGGCTTGGGGATGCTGCGGCGCACACATAGTGGGGATTGGCACGGGTTACGAGGGGAAATGTCGCCGCCGTGCCGTGCTTGAAGCGTTGCCAAGGAGCATGATATCATCAGCTATCACGATCTGGGACACGCAATGCCATGCCTGCAATCCTGGTGCGTAATCTTCCCGAAGCAGTGCACGCCGCATTGCGGGGATTAGCGGCCGAACGCCACATGTCGGTTGAGGCGCTGGCGCGGGAAACCCTCAGCGCCCTTGTAGAGCACTCGCGCCGCGGTGGGATCGACTTCGCCAGGCTGGCGCGAGACCGCGCCGCACTCGGTATAGCCGAAGAAGGACCGCCATGGACGGATGCATTGGACGACCCAGCGCTCAGCCGCCGGCTGCTCGGTCTGCGGGACAAATGAGCATCCTGCTTGATACCCACTATGTCTACGCATTGGCGGCAAATCCGGGATGGCTGACCGACGCTGAACGGAGGTTCATGGCGTCGCATCCCGAACGCTTCGTTGTCAGCGCGGTGTCGGTCTGGGAGATCAGGCTGAAATGGAGCGCGCTGCGCACGACCGGCGAACGCAAGGGACCGCTCGAGCCCCAACACGCCTTGCACCTGCTTTCGGGACAAGCAATACGATTCCTGGATCTGACGCCCACGCACGCGGCAAGCGTGCTCCTGCACCCGGTCCCGCACCGAGATCCGTTCGATGAGCTGTTGCTGGTTCAGGCGCAGGCGGAGGGCCTTCAGCTGCTGACGCGGGATCGGCTCCTGATCAGCCATCCATTAACGATCAGCGTGTGAGATCGTGGGTCACCCGTTTGTTCTGGACAGCATATCGGCCAGCAGTGCGCGCGATCGCGTGCGGTCGAAGTCGCGGTTATGCATCATCTGCTTATTGCGCGCAGCCGAGGTCAGGTAGAAGCGCTCATACAGGAACCCGCGACCGGCCAGCGCCGATCCGACGAAGTCCCAGGCCATGCGGAACACGGCCGCGCGTTCCTCCGCCGATGCGCCGTCAGCGCCATGCAACATCTCGTCGATCAGCGGCCGCATCGCCGGGTCGTCCAGTTGCCGCCGTGTCGGCGTGGTCAGCAGGTTGTGGCTGCCGATCAGCGTGATGATCTCGGCCACGCGCGGCATCCATACCGCCAGCATGCCGCGCATCGGATCGAGCGCGGCGCCGTTCGGGAACCATACACCGTCCTCGCGCTCCCACGCCTGCTCCAGCGACAGGTCCAGGGCATTGCGGGTCATACGGGCATAGCAGGCCATCTCGCCGAGCATTTCCTGCGTGGCGGGGGAGGCGTCTCCGATCAGTTCGGCCATGCGTGTCGCCACGCCGTAGGCGAACTCGAGCTTGGTCAGTGCCCGGATCGTCGACTGCGTCGTCATGTTGATAGCGTAGCCGGTGGCGCGCATCGAGTTGTAAACTGGCACGTTGCCGTCGATGAACACGCGGTCCCACGGCACCAGCACGTCGTCGAAGATGCAGAACGCATCCTGCTCGTCGAACCGCGTCGACAGCGGCTTGTCGAATGGGTCGGCACCGGGTGCCGCGGCCGAGTCGCGGCAGAGAAATTTCAGTCCGGGCGTATCCAGCGGCACGGCAAAGGAGATCGCATACTCCTTCGCCTCGGGTGGAAGCGGCAGGCTTGGATACACCGTCTGCTCATCAGCGTAAGGCGCCAGAGTGGCCAGCACGCGAGCGCCGCGAACAATGATGCCCTCGCGGGTTTCGCCGACCTTGCGGACCGTGACGTTGTTGCCGAGGATTTTCGTGTCGGTCCGCTTATCAATCGTCGGCATGATGATCGTATGCGTCAGCGAAATGTCCTGCTGCGCCAGGTAGCGCTGGAAACTCACCAGGTTGGCGGCCCCACGGTCGTTCCGACCATCCTCGCCCGCCCAAACCTCGGGCGCCGAGGCGAAGCCGGCAAACTTCATGTTCATGTAGTCGGGCGTGCGGCCCATGATGCCCATTGAGCCTTCGGACAGCCGCGTCAGCCCCGCATGGCGCTTGAACAGCGCATCCTTCGAGCGCGGGATCATGTGACTGACATTGGTCGGCGCGCCCGTTTCGGCATCGGTGAACAGGCACTCATCGGCATAAGCGTGCTGACGGTCGAAGATCGCCGCGAGGCTGGCGGCTCCGCCCTTCAGCTTGGGGTGGGACGTCACGTCATCGATCCGTTCGCCGTCCACCCAGATTTCGCGCCTTGTACGTCTCAGACCATCGAGAAACTGCACACCCGTGCGCGCACCCATGATGTTCCCCCGTTACTGGCCCGCCTGCCGGCCGCGGTTGCCGCGTTGTGGAATGATCGCTACATTATGGAGCGATCGATACAGCAAAGCAAGGCTCATCAGGTGAGAAGCAGATCCTCTGCCGGCGCACTGACGGGAACACCCGTCGCGCCCGCACCGGCGGCCACGGGCCGCCGCCAGCGGCGGCACGGCGTCGAATCCCGCTTGCGGATTCTGCAGGCCACGTTCGAGCTGGCTCGGGAGTACGGCTACCAGGGAACCTCTATCTCCAAAGTCGTGGAGCGATCGGGCTTGCCGGCGAGCTCCGTCTACTGGCACTTCGCTGACAAGGATGCGCTATTCGCCGCGATGATCGAGTATAGTTTCGAGCAGTGGCGCGCGTCGCTGCCGAAATGGCCGCCACCGGTGGGCGGCGAAGCGCGGCGGGAGGAGATCGCCGCGCGCATCCGCTCCGCGATCGAAAGTATTGCCGCTGGACCAGAGTTCTGGCGCCTCGGCCTGCTGCTATCGCTGGAGCGGCAGCCAGCGGAACATGCGGCTCGACGGATGTTCCAAGAGGTCCGCCAACGGGCAATTGCCGACATGGTTTCGTTTTGGAACCATGTTCTGCCAGAGCATCATGCAACGCAAGCGCCGGGTCTGCCTGTACTGCTGGCTCAGATCACCATGGCGACGGTCGATGGACTGTTCATTTCGGTGCAGATCGACAGCGGTTGTGACTATCGTGCGCTTGCGAACCTGCTGGCGGATATGCTGGAGGCAGCCGCGACGAATCCGCAACGAAGAGCCGGCGTATCGGGATAACGGCCCGTTGCCGAGCGGCAGCGGGTCGTTCCCTGGCGGGGACTACTTTGGCGGTGTCGTTGCGATACCAGCCGGACCGCCTGAGACTTTGATCGCGCCCGCGGGTTCCAGCTTCGCGCCGTCGAAGCGGAAGACCATGATCTCCTGCTCCACCATGCACTGCACCAGCAGCGTGTTCGTCGCGGCATTCCAGGCGGCGCCCTGGCACCAGTGGCCGACCTTAGCTTCCGCCACCTTGCGGAACTTCCCGTTTTCCACTGCGTAGACCGGCGCAAGGCCGTAATCGTTCAGGAACGGTGAACCCGGCGGCTTGTTCGATCCGTTCATCACAGTCACGACAACATGCTTGCCATCAGGCGCAACGGTCAGGCTCTCGGGTGTCTGGCCGACGGTGATGGTGTCAACAACGCGCGGCGGGTTCGCTTTCAGATCGATCAGGCTCATCGTATCAGCGTCGCCGTTGCCCATGCCGACATTGGCGATGGCGGCCCAGTCGCCCTTCGGGCTGATGCCCAGCGGGTAGGGCTTAAGGCCAGCATTGATGTCACGTCCGGAATGTTTGACCGTTGTGCCATCGACGCTGAGGACGGAGATCTTGTGGTCGCCGTCGCGCGTCACTAGCGCGCGCTTGCCGTCAGGGGTGAAGGCGACGGAACTTGGCCCTGAAGTGGCGTCGCCAAGCTTGATCTTGTCAGTTGGCGTAAGTGTCTTGTTGGCGATGGTGAAGACTGAGACGGTGCCCTCGTTGCGGTTCGTCACCAGGGCAAGCGTGCCGGCAGGATTGATCGCAACGTCGGTGGCGCCAAGGCCGGCTTCGACCTGGCCGATAACCTTCGGCGGGCTGGACTTCAGGTCGATGACGCTGACGAGGTTGTGCGGGGCGGTCTTCTTTTTGTCGTTCGGGTCCAGCTTGGTCGCGGCAGTCACCAGGGCGTAGGACTCGTCGGGCGCGATGGCGACGCTTTGCGGCGGACCCACGAGGCTGGTGGGCACCTCGACGGTGGCGATCACCTTGGGCGGCGTGGCGCCAAGGTCGATGATCGTGACGTTGTCGGCCGGCGGGTTGTCCGGCACGGTGTTGACGCCGTTGATCAGCACACCTTTGCCATCATTGGCGGACACGGCGAGGTCGGCCCATGCCGGGGTGGCGAGGGCGAGGAGGCCAGCGGCAAGCGCGGCCGGTGCGGTGCGGTAGCGTGGCATATGACGTTTCTCCCTGACGCTTTGGCTTCGTTGAGCCATTTCCGTATTGTCTGTGCCATTGCAGAGGTTCGTCAATGCGGGCGGTTACAGGATGTCGATAGCACACGATATGTCCGGTTTAGGTAGCACACGATCTGTCCGGTGAGACTGCGGCCCTTGGAAGGGGGCGAGGATGCGCCGGACGGCAGCGTTACAAGGTGTGCGACAGGTGATGTTCCGGGGTGTGTTTGACCGGTATGCGTCGAGCGAACTGAACCAGATCGAGGCGGCGGAGCTGCTTGGGATCAGCGAGCGAACCTTCCGGCGCTGGTGCGTGCGTTT
>JAFEFW010000154.1 GCA_018240405.1 Pseudomonadota bacterium | reverse complement strand
CGTGCGGGCGAGGGAACTGCGGGCGAATGCGCGACATTTGCTCTTCGGTCAGCAGAAACAGTGCGGTCATGGCGGCTACCTCCGCCACCCCCAGAATCATGCCGCATCGAGCCGTGGCAAGAAATTAATGGGTCCTGACCCTAACCTGTACATCGTCCTGCTCGCAGACCATCATGCCGTCCGGCTGCACACTCAAGTGCTTGCCCGGCACAGCATCCAGCCGCATGGTTGTCGAGTGTAGCCACCTGCCCCCCGGAACCGTCCGGCTGGCGGCGCGCAGCGCGCCAAGATAGAGCCGCAGACGCGGTACGGCAGGCACGGACTTCGAAACCCAGCTGTAAGCCTGCCGTAGCGGACGCGTGACACGCCAGGACAGCGATTGGTGGCTTAATCGGACCTGTTCGCGCAATGCGTCTCGTTCTGCAGTGAGATCGTGCACCTGCTGCGTCAGTGCCGCAGCCTGCGCTTCATGCGCGGCGGCCCGGCGTTCGGCGTCACGTGCGAGGTCACTGTAAGATGCGACCTCTGCCTCGCGGGCCGCCTGCGCCTCGACCATGGCCGACATCAGTGCTTCATTCGACCGGCGCATTTCCGCCAGGTCGGCCCGCAGGTCGACTGCCTCGATCTCGCCGCTCTGCACGGTGGTCCGCAGGGCGGCCAGGTCAGCTCTGGCAGCCTCCAACTCGGCGTAACAATCCAGCCATTGCCGAGCACTGCTGGACGCGGCCTTGGAGCGCGCCAGGATTTCTCCTGGATATTGTGGCTTGTTGAGAAGCGCAAAGACGATGTCGTCGGCCGTTTCCACGGTAGCCAGTATCTCGTCGTCCTGCAGTTTTATAGCACTAAGCCTCTCGCCACTGCCGGATGGTATACCAACGAGTGCGGCCTCGCGCGCTGGGCCGAATATGTTTTCGCTCGTGCCCCTGAAGTTGCGCGGGTTGAATGCCGTCACGACGTGGATATGGACGTCGTAGCCAAGCGACTTAAGTACCTCGAGGCTGCGCACCCCGTCCTCAACCGAGTTGCACTCGGCGTAAATGATTGGCCGGAGCCGTTTGATCGTTTGCTCGCACCCGCGCAGCGCCAGGTGCTCCATCCCCTCTATGTCAAGCTTGATCAGGTCGCATCGCCCGAGCTGCAGCCCGTCGATGGTGACCAGGGGAACCCGCGCAGTAGAATGAACCTCCTGACCAGCACCGGGGATATCCTGCAACGGTTCCGACGAACCCAGGTCGCGAAGAGAGGCGCTACCGAATCCGCCAGCACATTCGATGTCAATGCAGGGTACTTCAGCGCCGCCAATGCAGTCTGCCACTACGGCGTTCGTCGCCCTGACCTGGGCGAGCCGGTTGATACGGATGTTTTCAGCCAGGAGCTGAAACGTTACCGGCTGTGCCTCAAATGCCACGACCAGGCCAGAGGCACCCACCGCGTTGGCGAACGCAAGACTGTGGGTACCTATAAATGCGCCGATATCGACAACTGTGCCGCCGGTGGGAATGAAATGGCGCAGGAATGCGATTTCATGTTCCGCCCACTCCCCGTAGAGCGCAAGCGCGCGGCCGATAGCGCCTGTATCATGGACAAAATATCCGGTCTTCCCGTACCGCGTTTCGGCAAATTTTATGAATTCTTCCGTAACGGGTGACCCGCCAGGCGCTACGGGCAGCTGCGCCATTCTCAAGGCCAACACCTCGCCCTGATAGAGTTTCCTGAAACTAATCTTTTTTTCGTTGCGTACTTTTTGTTGGACGACAATCCAAAAAATGCGACTGTCGGACAAATGAATCCGACGCTAGCAAATTCGAAGTTTAGGATCGCTCCGGACGCGGCGACATCGCCTAAACGATCATCAGGACCTATCTGAGCATGTTTCAATGAGCCAGTTCCCGTTAACAGCCTTACAAATGTCGCAAAAATGATGCGGCCGATCACATTTCGGTACATGTTCAGCGCAGACGTGCCTGAGACGGAACGCACTCAGGGCATTCTGATTTGCAGTTTGCCTCCACCGTGACACCCGCCAACATCGGCGACTCTGGCCTTCGGCCACAGCGTTACCGGATATGCCTTATGCAGGCAATAATCGAAATTACAGACTGCTGGCCGCCGCATCGCTACATGCGCGGCCGCCCTGTTTCATGAGCAATGGAATTTGGCACTCCACTGGTGGAGCGCAGGGCCGCCGACGATGGGCGGCCCCAGGGCGGATTATAACGCCCCGTCTGTCTTCAGCGCCGCCACCGCCTGCGCGTTCAGGCCAAGCCATTCGGACAGCACGGCGTCGGTATGCTCACCCAGCACTGGCGAGGACTTCAGCGCTGGCGGCTTGCCATCGATGCGGACCGGCCATCCAGGCATCTTAAAGTCACGATGGATCGGGTGGCGCATCACCTGCATGATGCCCCGCTGTTCAAAGGTCGCGTCGCTCTCCAGTTCCATCGTATCCAGGACCGCACCCGCCGGTATACCCGCGTCTCCGACCGCGCGCATCGCGTCATGCTTGGTGTGCTTACGGGTCCAGGAGGCGATGATGGCGTCCACTTCTTCCTCCCGCTCCAGCCGGTCGTCGGGCGTGGCGTATTTCGCATCGCCGATCAGGTCCTCGCGCCCCATCAGCTTCAGCAACCGATCCCAATGCTCCGGATTGGCTCTACTGGTCATGATGTAAATGTAGTCGTTCGGGCCACCAGGCGCACACGGATACAGGCCCATTGGCGCATTCCGCACGCCCGGCACTTTGGAACCGCCGCGCTCCGCCGCCTTGCCCGTGCGGCCCTGCGTGGCGAAATTGATCCGCATGTAGTGCATGATCGCATCCTGCATGGCGACCTGCAGCCGGTGCCCCTCGCCGGTCTCGCGCCGCTTGTACAGCGCACCCAGGATGGTGATGGCCATCAGCATGCCGGTGCCGGTATCGCCCAGCGAGATGCCGGGACGGGTTGGCGGTCCGTCTGCCTCGCCGGTGACGCTGAAGGTGCCGCCACAGGCCTGCGCAATCATGTCGAAGGCAAGATTCCTCTCGTACGGGCTCCCCTCACCAAAGCCTTTGACCTGCGCGTAGATGATGCCGGGATTCAGTTCCCGCACCACGTCATAGCCCAGACCCAGCCGCTCGATGGCACCGGGCGCAAAGTTCTCGATGCACACGTCAGCGTGGCGGAGCATGTCCTTCACCAGGTTCAGCCCGGCTGGCGACTTCAGGTTAACAGTCATGGACCGCTTATTGGCGTTGAAGACGTGGAAGTAATAAGGGTCATCATCCGGCTTGCCTGGGCGCAGGCGGCGGCCGGGATCACCCATCTTGGGGTTCTCGATCTTCACCACGTCGGCGCCCAACCAAGCGAGCGCCTCGGTGCAGGAAGGTCCTGCCTCGAACTGGGTGAAATCGACGATCTTGACGCCGGACAGAAACTTGACTTCGGCAACGGGACTGGACATCGCGGCCTCCTGCGGTTCTGGTTTGTGGCGTCAAGCCTGCCACAACCGCTGACTTCGGGCCAGAGTTACGCGATCAGCCGCATTGAAGCCCGCAATGGACGCGGTTGTCCCCGGTCAACCGACAGAACCGGCGTCACGCCGGTTGCATCACCGTGTCGTCATCAGCCCGTCCGCGGTTGGCACAGGCGTCCGGCTCGCTGCCAGCGGGTCCGTCGCACCGCGTCGTGCACCGCTCGAAGCCCCGCTTGAGGCCGCGGCAGCGCTACCGAGCGACGTGGTTGCCGCGCCGGTTGTGAACAGCGGATCGGTCCGGCTGCCGGCGCCGCGGCCCAAGCCCGAGCCATTCGAAGTCGTTGCGGGACCCGTGGTGAACAGCGACATACCGGTGGCCCCACCCTGCCCCGCACGTTGTGTCTCGCTTGGTAGCGGCTCATCGGCCCGATCCCGTGCGAAAACGTCCGGCAAGGCGTCCTGCCCCATCGTCATTGGGTCCACCGCGCCCCGGCCGATCGGCGCGGACAGTGCGGCTGTCTCCGGTGGCGGCGCAAGGAACGGCAGCGCAGGATCCTCGCCTGGCTGCTGTGGGCGCGGCGTCGCCAGGGTCCGCTGCTTCGGCGTGACGGCATCCGGCGTGCCGAAGGTCGGCAGACCGTAGTTCTTGTCCAGCGTCGGCTGGCTGGGCGCCGTATAGGTACGCGCCGGCGTATCTACCGGGTCATTGTACTGGCGGGAGGGGGCGATCTTCTGCGCCACAGCCGGCGCGACGGACAGCAGCAAGGCCGGCACAATGACAGTCCATCGGCAAAGATTTCGCTTCATCCCAAACTCCCGCGAAGATCCAGTTGGCAGTAGTCGGCGGGCACGCCGCACAAGGCAAATCGTTCCTGCGTGAGGGGCGGTCGCCGCGCCCCTCCCCTGACAGCACGCCGCCAACGTCCTATGTTCCGCCCACCAGACGGGAAAACGGAGGACCGACCCATGCTGAACCCCGCATCGCCGCTGCCGCTGAAAGACCCGACGCTGTTCCGGCAGGCCAACTACCTCAATGGCAAGTGGGTTGAGGCCGACAGCGGCCAGACCATCGTCGTGAAGAACCCTGCCACCGGCGAAGCCGTCGGCGAGGTGCCGAACATGGGCGCCGCCGAGACCCGCCGCGCCATCGAGGCCGCGCACGCCGCCTTTCCCGCCTGGCGCGCCATGCTGGCGAAGGAGCGGGCCGCCATCCTGCGCAAGCTGAACGACCTGATGCTGGCGAACGCCGACGACCTGGCGATCATCATGACCGCTGAACAGGGCAAGCCACTGGCCGAGAGCAAGGGCGAGATCGCATACGCTGCCAGCTTCATTGAGTGGTTCGCCGAGGAGGGCAAGCGCATCTACGGCGACACGATCCCGCAGAACGCCAAAGGCCGCCGGATCCTGGTGCTGAAGGAGCCGATCGGCGTCTTCGCCGCCATCACGCCCTGGAACTTTCCCGCCGCGATGATCACCCGCAAGGCAGGTCCTGGCTGGGCGGCGGGCTGCACCGGTGTGATCCGCCCGGCCTCGCAGACGCCGTTCTCGGCGCTGGCGCTGGCCGTGCTGGCGGAGCGCGCCGGCATGCCGGCGGGCGTGTGCAACGTGCTGACCGGCGGGTCATCGGCCATGGGCGGGGAGCTGACCGCGAACCCGATGGTGCGGAAACTGTCCTTCACCGGCTCGACCGAGGTGGGCGCCAAGCTGCTGGAGCAGTGCGCGCCGACCATCAAGAAGACGAGCATGGAACTTGGCGGCAACGCGCCGTTCATCGTGTTCGACGACGCCGACCTGGATGCCGCCGTGCAGGGCGCCATGGGCAGCAAGTACCGCAACACCGGCCAGACCTGCGTCTGTGCTAATCGCCTCCTGGTGCAGGAGGGCGTGTACGACGCTTTCGCGCAGAAGCTGAAGGCGGCGGTGGAAGCCATGAAGGTCGGCAACGGTATGGAACCCGGCGTAAGCCAGGGCCCGCTGATCAACGCTGCTGCCGTCGAGAAGGTCGAGGAGCATGTGAAGAACGCGCTGTCGCTCGGCGCCTCGGTCGTCACCGGTGGCAAGCGGCACGCGCTGGGAGGCAACTTCTACGAGCCGACGGTGCTGGCGAACGTGCCGCATAATGCGCTGATCTTCTCGGAGGAAACCTTCGGACCGGTGGCGCCGCTGTTCCGCTTCAAGACCGAGGAAGAGGCGATCAAGCTCGCCAACGACACGCAATTCGGCCTGGCGGCATATTTCTACTCGCGCGACGTCGGCCGCATCTTCCGCGTCGGCGAGGCGCTGGAATACGGCATCATCGGCATCAATGAGGGGATCATCTCCACCGAGGTGGCGCCGTTCGGTGGCGTGAAGGCGTCCGGGCTCGGGCGCGAAGGATCCAAGTATGGGATCGAGGACTACCTCGAGATCAAGTACCTGGCGCTCGGCGGCATCGGCACATAGTCGATCACGCGTCAGCCGGCCATGGGCTTGTGCCTTGGCCGGCGCCTTTCGCCCGCCATCCAGGTCCTTCGTGGGTGAGGAGCAGGGTTCATGACCTCAACCGGAACGGACACGACAGCTACAAGCGAGCGATCCGTAGCGAGTTGGGCCACCACGTGAAACACCGGACCAGCCGCTATCTGAAATACAGGTTGGAGCAGGATCATCGGGGCATAAAAGGCCGGTACTAGTCGATGCGCGGGTTCAAGTGCATCCGACCAGCGGCCCGGTTCTGTCGAGGTTGCGACGAGCTCCGCAACCTCCTGCGCCAGCGCTCATTTCATCACAAACCCATATCTGCCAACCACCGCCGTCTCCACGTCCTCTGCGCTGCCGCGACGGAGATCAGCATTCTGCAGGCCACATAGTAAGGCCTCCTCGGCCCGCTATCTGGTGCCGCTCATGTTCCTGGCGCGAGTGCTGACGGAGCCGTCTACGGCGGTGCCATGTCGACCATATAGCCGGAGACGGGCGAACCGGACATCATCGTTGGCTTAAGGCATTTGTGCGTTCCTGCAACGCCGGCGATATTGCGCCAAACCCAGCACAGTCGCTGAAAACAGGCCCAGTGTCGCCGGTTCGGGAACGACCGCAAGGGAGAACTGCGTGATGCTTGCGTCCAGGAACACATACTCATTTGAAGGAGTGTAGAATTCAAAGCGGCCACTGCCTGAGGTCGCGTCCACATTTTGAGCTAAAGTTCCCCCGACAGCAGAATGAAAATCCAGCGCTATGTCTGAGTAATACACGCCATCAACTTTCGCGGTGTATTCGGTTGGATCGCCTCCCGGTGTCATGCTATACACAAGGGATAAGTAATTCTGGTCGAACTGGTCGAACTTGGCCCCATTTACTGAAAGCTGCAGAGAGAAGGTTCCCAGGTAATCGAGGCCGCCGCCGCGCACCGCGGACGAATCAGTCACAAAAGTAATTTTATCGGCGTCGAAGCTTATCAGGCCGGTAAGCGTATCGCCGATCGATGGCAGTGCGCCGCCGAACAGTCCAACCGGCGGGGCACCGGATGCGTCAACGTTAGTGATAACGGTGGTAAAGCCGCCGCTGACGATAGCGGCTTGCGAAGGGTCACCCATTACAGCGAGCAGGAACCACGCGATCAAAGCTCCACATAGGCGGCTCCTCAGTGTCATGGTGCACTCCGTCGTTTAGGGTTACAGCCCTATGCGCTACGATTAGCGGTGCCGCAATTCCGTGTGTCCTCGCCTTCATCCAGCGGGCAGGTTGAACTTGTCGCAACAATTTCAGTTTATATCCGACGTCGCAGGCGTGCAAGCGGCGTATTCACTGCAACCGCGAATGCACTACCAACGGCCCCGACCACTCCCTGGCGTTAAGATAAGTGCGCAAATCATCCGCTGCAGTGTTGACCCGTCCTCTCTACTGTCGTCGCCAGCCCCTCGTGCCTCCGGTTTATGACGTTGACGAAAAGTCCTAGGGCAGTCGCGGGTTTGGCGATGGTAGGCGTGGAGGGCTGGGACAAATCTGCATACGCGTCAGGCTAAGCTTCGCGCACCGTCAGTTGTTCTTCGTCGCGGCCCGCTGAAGGGTGGCCGCCGGAAGCGCCGCGCCGTTGCCGGTGGCCCGGACATGCCGTGGCGATGAGCGGGGCATAATACAACCGAACGGGGACCCGTCGGGCGATTATAAGTCAGGCGGCGTCATGAGCCGACAGTAACGAAGGCAGCCGCGAATTGAACATCGGTCCCCAGCCACCGCCTGCCGCAGCCGAAGCCACTATCTGCAACTGATGCCTTGGCAGTGAACGTATAGCATTCAGGACAGAATCGTTATTCTGATCCGTGTGCATCCACAACGACACCTGCGTGCTCCGCCAACAGCGCCTAGTGACATCGCGAGGGCGTGCCGGATCGCCAGGCGCTTTATGGAAGTGAAGACGTGCCGCCGCTGAAGCATCGCCGGGACCTTCCTTAGCCGGGTGTCCGCCGGGGGCAGAGGCGGCCTGGTACTGAATAAGTTCTGAGCTTTAACTGTGGGTCAACAGATTCGCTACGACCTAGTATCAGACGATTGCGCGAGTCCTGATACATTTCTACATAAATGGACATATGCTGAAAAGAATACAACCGGACGTTGGTTGTTTGTAGACAGGCATGAGATAGTTTGCATTTACGAAGATATAAGCGTGTCGTTGGCTGGCG
>JAFEFW010000153.1 GCA_018240405.1 Pseudomonadota bacterium | reverse complement strand
TCGCGCTGCTCGGCCTGGCAACAAAGCTGGTCTTTGGCCGGCTTCGCGCCGATCGCGATTTCGAACTGATCTGCGGCAAGGACATTCTTGTCGAAGCCGGTCCGCGGCGGCGCCATATCGTCCGGGACGGTGAGCGCGAGCTGATGGGCGCACCCTATCATTTTAGGCTGCGTGAAGACGCGCTCCGCCTTGTTGCACCGGCGGCCGACCTGGCGGCCGAATCGCGTGCCGCTGCGTAACAGGCTGCGTTGAACCTCGGACGATTACCGCCGCTCCCGGAGGCAACGCCGCTGGCACATCGACATCCCGGAGACGTGCCGGTTCGCCGCTTCGGCGCCATCACACATACCGGACGAAACGGTCGACGCGATGTCAGACGCCAAGAAAACCGAATGCGGGCGTCGCTAACGAAGTGCACCGCTCGAAGCACAGCGCCAGCGGATACCACAGGCGGTCGTTCTCCGCCGACACCGCGTTCACACAGTGCAACGGCGACCGCTCGATGCGATCAAGGTAGTAGCGGGTCAGGGCCGACACGGGCCCGGACAGGGTCGCCGTGGTCATCTGTTGCTCGAAAAAGCAGGTGGTTTCGTGGAATTCCACCGTGAACACCGCCCGCTCGCCGCGGAATTCCGCCTCGATGGCTTCGAAAATGCCGCGCTGCTGCTCCGGGCTGGCATGCTCCAGCACGGATACCGAAGACAGGTGGGTCGGATTGTGCCGCCGCAGCACCTGCGACAGCGACTCCCGGTCCGCCAGCCCGGGCTCCACGATCACGTCCAGGCCCGCCGCGCGATACGTCGCCTCAACCTGCTGCGGCGTGCTGTCGCCGAAATTGGCATCGAGGACGATGACCCGCAGGCCCGCATCGGCAAGCAGCCTTGGGAACATGGTGAGGCCCATCGCGTTGGACCCGCCGCCAATGTCGAGCACGACCGCGCCCGGTTGCAGCGCCAGCATGTCGATGGCGATGAAATACTCCCAGAACCGCTGGCTGATCTTGCCGCCGCCATAGACCTGGCCGTCCCATTCCGCCGGCACGTGGTCAGAGCCGTACCACGCCCACAGGCGCTGCTTCAGTCGGGGGGTGAGGGTCATCGGAGCCACCGGTCGTGTCGCCACAGTATCGCGCAGCCTGCGGGTCAGTGCCAGCACATGCAGTGCGCGCGCAGCTTGTAATTGGCGTCGATGCGCAGCCTGTGGCGCGCCTCCGAAAGTGCGTTGCCATGGCGAATGTGTGACGCTAGCGTGGCCCGGTTAACCAAAAAGAAGTGTATCAATGCCTTTGCGAGTGTCGTGACGCCCGCTAAGAGACGTTCAAGGGCAAGGCACCACGGCCGTGCGGGATCGCACGGCGACAGTTGTGCCAGACAAGACCCTCTGAGGTGAGGCTTTGCGGCGCGCCGGTTTACCGGTTCGCAGCCAATGGGCGACTGATTTCGTTCCGCTCCGGTCGGCTTTGCCGCCCCGGGGATGGCTCTGTTTCTTGGCTTCTCTGGAAGGATTCGCTGTGCCTTTGTCAAAGAGCAATGCGACACGACGCAAGGTGCTGAAACTGACCGCCGCTTCCGCGGCGTTGCCGCTCGTTCATATCCGCACCGGCCGCGCGGCGGGCAAGGTATCGATAGCATTCTGGGACCACTGGGTGCCCACCGGTAACGACGTGATGAAGAAACAGGTCGACGCCTGGGCCGCCAAGAATCAGGTTGAAGTGCAGGCCGACTTCATCACCGCGGTCGGGCAGAAGAACATCCTGACTATCGCCGCCGAGAAGCAGGCGAAGACCGGCCACGACGTGCAGGCCTTCCCGACCTGGGAGGTGCACAACAACGCCGAGGCAATGGAGCCCATTGACGACGTGATGAAACAACTGACCGGCCAGTACGGTCAGGTCAACAGCGTCTGCGAGTATCTGGCAAAGATCAAAGGTCAGTGGATGGCGGTGCCGACCTCTTCGGGCACCCAGTACAAGGGCCCCTGCGGCCGCATCAGCCTGCTGAAGGAACATGCCGGGCTGGACATCGTCGGGATGTACCCCGCGAAGTCGGAACACACCAAGGCCTCCGACGACTGGACCTGGGACGCCCATCTGAAAGCGGCCGAAGCGTGCAAGAAGGCCGGCAAGCCCTTCGCCATCGGCCTCGGCACGACGACCGATTCGGTCGATACCGCCGGCACGCTGTTCAAGGCCTTCGGCGCCGAACTGGTGGACAAGGACGGCAACATCACGGTGAAGTCGGACAAGGTCAGGGCGGTACTGGAGTTCGGCAAGAAGCTGGTGCCGGTACTGCCGGACGATGCCGTCAGCTACGACGATGCATCCAACAACCGGGCGTTGATCTCCGGCCATAGCGCGCTGATCTGGAATCCGCCCTCGGCCTGGGCCGTGGCGCGCCGCGATGCACCGGCCGTGGCAGAAGACTGCTGGTCGTTCCCGGCGCCGAAGGGCCCGGCGGGACGTTTCGAGCCCTACCTGCCCTATTTCTGGGGCGTCTGGAGTTTCAGCAAGAACAAGTCGGCGGCAAAGGAACTGATCACCTTCCTGATGCAGCGGGATAACGTGCAGGAGCGCTGCGCCGTCGTCCTCGGCTATGACGTCCCGCCGTTCCAGTCCATGCTCGACTTCAAGGTCTGGGATGAGGTCGGCCCGCCGACCGGCACGGTGTACAACTACCCGTTGCGTCCGTTCCACGAGGCGACCGCGCATATCGCGGCCCTGCCGGCGCCGCCGGAGATCGCGGTGCAGATTTACAACCGCGGAACGATGCCGACGATGTTGGCGAAATTAAAGAGTGGTCAGTCGGTCGATCAGGTGATTTCCTGGGCGAACGACGAACTGGAAGGGTTCACCCGCTAAGCGGGGCGGTTGGGGCCGGCAACGACCGGCCCCGATACCGCCGCAGCAGAACGGGTCGAGGGAGGATTACATTGGCAGACGGTAGCAGCGTACCCATTGGCGCAATGGCGCCCGCCAGCGGGGCAGCGAGACAAAAAGGCAGCCTTCATAAACTGGCCAGGCACCGTTCAACCACGGCGTTCCTGCTGTGCCTGCCATTGATCCTGCTGATCGCGGCGTTCGTCGTCTATCCGGCGTTCTACGCCATCTATCTCAGCATGCTGAACAAGAAGATGACGGCCTTCGTGGGCCTGAATAACTTCGCGTTCCTGCTGAAGCGCCACACCTTCCAGTTGGTGATCTTCCAGAGCTGCCTGTTCGCCATCACTGCCGTGGTGCTGAAGGCACTGCTGGGCTTCATCATCGCCCACCTGATGCACAACATCCCAGGCGGCAACCAGAAAATCTGGCGCGGGCTGTTGCTGGTGCCCTGGGTCATTCCCCTGGCGCTGTCGACGCTGAGCTGGTGGTGGATGTTCGACCCGTCCTATTCGGCCTTCAACTGGATCCTGAACCAGTTCGGATTCGACAACGTGCCGTGGCTGGGCGTCGGCTGGATCGCGCGGGCCTGCACCATCGTGGTGAATGTCTGGTACGGCACGCCGTTCTTCATGATCATGTATCTGGCGGCACTGAAGTCGGTGCCGGAGCAGCTTTATGAGGCCGCTTCCATCGACGGCGCCGGCGCGGTGCAGAAGCTGTTCTTCGTCACCCTGCCGATGATGCGCAACATCATCGCCATCACCGTGCTGTTCAGCCTGATCGTGACCTTCGCCGACTTCGACATCGTGCGCATCCTGACCTCGGGTGGTCCGCAGGACATGACCCACGTGTTCGCGACCTACGCCTTCCAGGTTGGCATCCAGTCGGGCGACATCCCGCTCGGCGCCTCGGTCAGCCTGTTCATGTTCCCGCTCCTCGCCTTCGCGGCCTTCTTCGTGCTGCGCGGCGTGACCAAGCGCAGCAAGGAGATCGCGGCATGAGCGCGACAACAATGGAGGCGGCCAAGCGGGCCGCCGCGCACAGCCACAAGAGTTCGCTGCACCGCCAACGGATGTGGGCGCTGTGGGGCAGCTACATCGCCCTGGGCGTGTTCGTGGTGATCTTCCTGGTGCCGCCGTTCTATACGCTGATGACCAGCCTGAAGTCCTCGGCGGAGATCTCGGCGCAAAGCGGCAACCCCTGGATCGTGCGCAGCCCGACGCTGGAGAATTTCTGGTACCTGATCACCTACCCGAACTTCCAGACCTTCTACTTCAATTCGGTTGTTGTGACGCTGCTGACCGTCGTCATCTCCATGGTGATCTCGGTGATGGCGGCGTTCAGCCTGGCGCGCATGGGGTTCTGGGGTAGTCAGACGCTGTCAACCAGCGTGTTCCTGACCTATCTGATCCCGCCGTCCCTGCTGTTCATCCCGCTGTTCCAGATCGTCGGCGCAATCGGCATGATCAACAATGTCTGGTGCCTGATCCTGCTGTACCCGACGCTGGCGGTGCCGTTCTGCACCTGGATCATGATCGGCTATTTCAGCTCGATCCCGAAAGAGCTGGATGAGGCGGCGCTGATCGACGGCGCAGGCTACGTCCAGATCCTGGTGAAGATCTTCATTCCGGTGGCGATGCCCGGCATCATCGCGGCAACGATCTTTGCCTTCACCGTCTCCTGGGGCGCGTTTCTGTATCCGCTGGCGTATCTCTACACGTCAAACCAGATGGTGCTGACAGTCGGCATCATTTCGGACCTGATCCGCGGCGACGTGTTCCAGTGGGGCAAGATCATGGCGGCCTGCCTGCTTGCATCGCTGCCACCGATCGTGATTTACGCGTTCCTGATGGACTATTACGTGGCGGGTCTCACCGCCGGCGCAACCAAGGGCTAACCGCTCAACGAACGAGGAAACAGGGAAAACCATGGCTGAAGTATCCTGCCGAAAGGTCGTCAAGGAGTATGAAGGCGGTGTCCAGGCGGTGAAGGGCATCGACCTGGAGATCTCCGACCATGAGTTCGTTGTGCTGGTCGGCCCCTCGGGCTGCGGCAAGTCCACCACGCTGCGCATGATCGCGGGGCTGGAGGAGATCAGCGGCGGTGAGATTTGGATCGGCGGCGACGTCGTCAACGACGTCCCGCCCCGCGATCGCGACATTGCGATGGTGTTCCAGAACTACGCGCTGTATCCGCACATGTCGGTGTTCGACAACATGGCCTTCGGCCTGAAGCTGCGGAAGTTCCCGAAGGACGAGATCAAGCGCCGCGTCGATGAGGCAGCGCGCATCCTCGACATCGGGCCGCTGCTGGAACGCAAGCCGCGCGCTTTGTCAGGCGGCCAGCGGCAGCGTGTCGCCATGGGCCGCGCCATCGTGCGCAACCCGAAAGTGTTTCTGTTCGACGAGCCGCTGTCGAACCTGGACGCCAAGCTGCGCGTGCAGATGCGCACGGAGATCAAGAAGGTCCACCAGACGGTGAAGACCACCACGATCTACGTGACGCACGACCAGATTGAGGCGATGACCTTGGCCGACCGCGTGGTGGTGATGAACCACGGCGTGATCGAACAGGTCGGCTCGCCGCACGACGTCTACCACCATCCGAAAACCCGCTTCGTCGCCGGGTTCATCGGCTCGCCGGCGATGAACTTCATCCCGTGCCGGGTCACGGACGGGACCAACGGCGGTTTGGCGATCAAGGTCACCGACCAGATCGTGCTGCCGGTGCCGCCGCAGCGGATGGACCGCTACGGCAAGTACAAAGGCCGGGAAATGGTGCTGGGGCTGCGGCCGGAGCACCTGTTCGAATACCATGAGCAGGGCAAGCCGAACTGGAGCCGCGTCGACCTGTTGACCGACGTGGTTGAGCCGATGGGTATGGAGACCATGGTCCACTTTTTCGTCGAGGGCACGCCGGTCTGCGCCCGCGTCGACCCGTCGACGCATGCGGAGCCGGGCGAGATGCTGCCGCTGACGGCGGACCTGAACCAGATGCACCTGATGGAGAAGGACAGCGGCGTAGTGGTGTAAGCGCCGGTTCCATCCTGCTGGAGTGCGCACGGCCGGGCCTTTGGGTCCGGCCGTTTCGTTATGGCGTCTGTTGACGCAAGGCATTGCAATCAACGCAATCATTGATTACGTGCCACAAAGCGATAGCGGGCCACTGCACGGAGGTGCTTACGGAGGTGCTTCATGACCAGCATAACGATCCGGAACCTGGACCCTGCTTTGAAAGAGAAGCTGCGCGTGCGCGCCGCCGAGCATGGGCATTCGATGGAAGCGGAAGCCCGCGCAATTCTTTGGTCGGCACTGACCCGGAAGGGTCCGCCTACCAGTGGAGCAGAGCTTTACGACCGCATTCGCGCGCGGATTGAGCCGATCGGTGGCGTCGACCTTGAACTGCCGCCACGCGATCTGCCGCGGGAGCCACCTCACTTCGACTGATGCTGCTGCTCGACACCAACGTCGTATCCGCAATGCTCGGTGTTTCACGGGAACCGCGGGTACGAGCCTGTCTTGCTGAGCAGCACGATCCACTACTCGTTACCGCGTCGGTCTGTCAGGCGGAACTTTGGGCCGGGATAGCCACAATGCCCGAGGGTCGCCGTCGCCAGCTGCTGGAACAGGCTGTACACACAATTTTCGCCGAGGAGTTCTATGAACGTGTTCTGCCGTTCGACGAACCTGCGGCATTTGCCTATGCGGATATCTTCGCTGCGCGCCGTCGCGCTGGACGGCCAGGAGCAACGACGGACCTCATGATCGCAGCCATCGCACGCGTTCACGGCGCGCGCGTCGTCACCCGCAACGTCCGCGACTTCGAAGGCTGCGGCGTGCCCGTCATCAACCCCTGGGACCCATAGGCGGCGGACCCGCCGCACGAGAGGAAACCGAAACCAATGGCCGCAGCCACCACCACTGTTCCTGTTCCGATCCTGGAACCATTCATCAGCGACATCTTCACCGCCGCCGGCTGCGCGCGCGAGGAAGGTGACCGCATCGCGCAGTTCCTGCTGTCGGCCAACCTGACTGGCCATGACAGCCACGGCGTCATCCGCACCCCGCGCTACATCCTGTGGCTGCAGGAGGGCAAGGTGCGCGCCGGGCAAACGCTGTCCGTGGTGCATGAGACGCCGACGCAGGCGATCCTCGACGGCAATTACGGTTTTGGCCAGACCATCGGTCCACTGGCCGTGGACTACGGCATCGCGAAAGCAAAGGCCGCCGGCATGGCGGCGGTCGGGCTGCGCAACGCCGGCCATATCGGCCGCATCGGCGACTGGGGGGAGCGTGCGGCCGCCGCCGGGCTGATCTCGATCCATTTCGTCAACGTACAGGCTGGTGAACTCGTCGCGCCCTATGGCGGCGTTGACCGACGCTTTTCCACCAACCCGATCTGCATCGGCGTGCCGACTGACCAGGGGCCGATCATCCTGGACTTCGCCACCTCCCTGGTGGCGGAGGGAAAGGTGCTGGTGGCGTCCAACGGCGGCAAGCCGGTGCCGCACGGCGCGCTGATCTCGCCCGAGGGCGAATTGTCCGCCGACCCAAGGCAACTCTACGGCGAGATTGCCGGCACGCATGTCCGCAACTCCGCCAACGGCGCCGGCGCACTGCGCACCTTCGGCGAGCACAAGGGCTCCGGCCTGGCCTTCATGTGCGAGTTGCTGGCCGGCTGCCTGACCGGTGGCGGAACGTCCGGACCAATCCCCGGCGGCAAGCGGGGACGCATTGCCAACGGCATGCTGTCGATCTACCTCTCGCCCGGCAGTTTCGGCACCGAAGGCTTCTCGCAGGCGGCGCTGGATTATGCGCGCTATGTCAAGGCGTCCCGCCCGGCGAGCGCGGGCACCGAGGTGCTCATCCCCGGCGAACCGGAGAACCGCACCCGCGAGCAGCGCCGCCGCGACGGCATCCCGCTGCAGCCCGATACCTGGGCTGCGATCTGCGCCACCGCTCGGGATCTGGGCCTGACGCCGCCGGCGGTGCCGGTGCCGAATTCGTAACCACACGCGGTGCATACTCCACTGTCATGGCCGGGCTTGTCCCCGTGTGCGTTGAATGAGCCAGGTGATGGCGGCCATTACTCTCTCGTCATGGCGCGCCTGCGCCCCATGAGCGTAGGAATCGGTCAATTCGCGGCGACCATTGCTCTCTCGTCATGGCGGGCGCAGGCCCGCCATCCACGCCTTGCGGTCGAAAACCCAACACCGAGACAGCGCTTTTGCGGCAAAAGCGCAGATGGCGGGCCTGCGCCCGCCATGACGGCAGCAAAACGATACCGCG
>JAFEFW010000152.1 GCA_018240405.1 Pseudomonadota bacterium | reverse complement strand
ACAAGGCGGGCGGACAGGCGATCTCGCTGTCCGGCGATGTCACCCGCACCGCCGATGTGAAGGCCATGGTCGACGGCGCCATCGCGGCCTATGGCCGACTTGACTGCGCCTTCAACAACGCCGGCATTGCCGGTCACCAAGTCAACTCGGTCGGCCAGATGACGCATGAATGGTCGGAGGCCTCCTTCGACCGCATGATCGAGGTAAACCTCAAGGGCGTGTGGCTGTGCATGAAGGCGGAGATTCCGGCGATGCAGGCCGCTGGCGGCGGGGTGATCATCAACACCGCCTCGATTGCCGGACTGGTCGGGCTGCGGGGCTCCAGTGCCTACGTCGCCGCCAAGCACGGCGTCATCGGCCTGACCAAGAGCGCTGCCATGGAATACGCGCAGGACGGCATCCGCGTGAATGCCGTCTGCCCGGGCTTCATCGAGACACGGATGACCGCCCCGTCCCGCCCGCAGCGCGGCGAGGCCGTCATCGCCCGCACGCCGCTGGCGCGCTACGGCGAGCCAAACGACATTGCCGAGATGGTGACCTACCTGTGCTCCGGCCGCGCCAAGTACATCACCGGCGCGGCGTATGAGGTGGATGGCGGCTGGACGGCGACCTGACGGCGCCATCCATCCGCGGCGGGCGTCAGAACACCAGGCGTCCGCCGACCACCGTCAGCGTGGCCGCCAGCACCGGCCGCAACACCCGGTCTGGGATGTGGTTGGCCATGTAACTGCCGATGATGATCCCGGGGACCGAGCCGCACAGCAGCGACGTCAGCAGCGGCCAGTCGACCGAGCCGAGCCACCAGTGGCCAAGGCCGGCGAGCAGGGTTAGCGGAACGGCGTGGGCGATATCGGAACCGACGATGCAGGGGATCCGCGTCCGCGGATACAGCGCCAGCAGCGCCGTCACGCCGAGTGCGCCGGCGCCGACCGAGGTGGTGGTGACGAGTACGCCAAGGGCCGCGCCGGTCAGGACGGTCAACTGGGTGACCTGAGCCTGCCGCAGGCCGGCCAGCATCGGCTCCAGGACTGCCAGAAACTGGCGGCGGAACAGCAGCGACAGCGCCGTCAGCAGCAGGAGCAGGCCCAGGAGCACCGAGATGATCCGGCCGCTTCCGGACTCGGAGAGGTGCAGCGACGAGATCACCAGAAGCGTGATCGCGGTCGCCGGTATGCTGCCGGCCGCGAGGCGGGCGGTGATCCGCCAGTCGACCGTCTGATTGAGGCCGTGCACCATTGTACCGACGGTCTTGGTCGCAGAGGCATAAAGCAGGTCGGTGCCGACTGCCGTCGCCGGGTGGATCCCGAACAGCAGAACCAACAGGGGCGTCATGAGCGAGCCGCCACCGACGCCGGTTTGGCCAACCAGCAGCCCGACAAAAAATCCCGATAGCATGAAGCGCGGGTCGAACGAAAAGACAAACGACATCCATCCACCGGTAACAATAGCCCGGCACGACTACCACACAGGGCAGTGGGACGCACCATCGTTCCGGACGTTTACGGCTGGCCGTTCGCGCTATACGGGAAGTGTGACCGTTACCCGCAACCCGCCTGCAGAGCGATTCGCGAGCGCCACGTCGCCGCCGTGCGCACGGATGATATTGCGGGCGATTGGCAGCCCCAGTCCAACCCCGCCGGTCTCGCGGCTACGGCTTGGCTCACCGCGGTGAAATGGCTCAAAGACACGATCCAGCTCCGCCGGTGGAATGCCGGGCCCGTCGTCCTCGACCTCGACCAGCACTGCGCCGGGGTCCGGAACGCTCAGCCGCACTGCGGCGGAGCCGCCGTAATGGATGGCATTGGTGATGAGGTTGACGATCGCCCGCTTCAGCGACAGCGGCCGCGCCTGTACCGTCAGATGGCTCGGCCCCTCATACCGCAGCCGGTCCTGCATATCCGGCCAGGCATCCCCGGTCTCATCGAGGATGGTGCGCAGCAGTTCCGGCAGATCGATCGGCGACAGCGGTTCCGTGGTGCGCGCGTCGCGACCGAAGGCCAGGGTGGCGGAGACCATTGCCTCCAGCTCCTCCAGATCGCCGAGGATCTTGGCCCGCTGCTCGTCATCCTCGACGAACTCCGCCCGCAGCTTCAGCCGTGTGATCGGCGTGCGCAGGTCGTGTCCGATGGCGGTCAGCAGTTCGGTCCGGTCCTGCACGAAGCGCCTGATCCGCAAGGCCATCGTGTTGAACGCGATCGCCGCGGTGCGCACCTCACTTGGACCGTCCTCTGGCAACGGCGGCGCGTTGACGTCGCGCCCCAGGCCTTCGGCCGCCTCGGCCAGCACCCGTACCGGCGCGATCAGCCGCCGCACGGTCCACAGCGTCAGCAGGGCTGCTGCAAGCGTCATCAGCACGAAGGCTACTAGGAACGTCGGCGAATGCCACGGCCGCAATGGCTCCAGATGCGCCGTGACGTTCAGCCACTGGCCGTCGGGCAGCCGCATGCCCAACACAACACTCCGCATCGGGCCGCCACCGTAGATCACCAGATCCTGCCAGCGCATCGCCGGGGCTCCGACAGGCAGCAGGTTCATGTGCACGCGCAGCAGGCGCTGCTCCGGCGGCGGCATCTCCGGCATGTCGACCGACGGCGGTACCGGACTGAGCACGGCGCCAAGGTCGCTGCGGTGCATGTCGTTCAGTACGTGCGCACGGTGCACTGGATCTGTCAGGATCATGGTGCGGTACAGGCCGACCGCCCTGAACGCCAGGTCGCGCATCTGGGCCAGGCGCTGCACGTCCAGGCGGTCAAGCGCATGGATCGTCAGCCCGGCCCCCTGCACCAGCACCAACCCGATCAGCAGCACCGCAGCGGTGCGGCCGGCAAGGCTGGCGGGCCAGAGCGGGAGTCTCACGCGCGCTCGACGCTGGCTGCCAACACGTAGCCGCCGCCGCGCACCGTCTTGATCAGTTGCGCGTGGCGGCCGTCATCCTCCAGCTTGCGGCGCAGACGCGATACCGCGACGTCGATGGCGCGGTCGAACGGTCCGGCCTGCCGGCCGCGCAGCAGGTCCAGCAACATGTCGCGCGTCAGCACGCGGTTGGCGCGCTCGACCAGCGCCAGCAGCAGGTCAAACTCGCCGCCGGTCAGCGCGACCTCCACGCCGTCCGGGTTCAGCAGGCGGCGGCGCGCCGGTTCCAGCGTCCAGCCGCCGAAGGTCCAGCCACGCAGGGACTGCTCCCGCCGCACCGGTCCCTGGTCGCTGGTCCGCCGCAGCACCGCGCGGATGCGGGCGAGCAATTCGCGTGGGTTGAACGGCTTGGGGACATAGTCATCGGCGCCGAGTTCCAGGCCGACGATGCGGTCGGTCTCCTCACCCATCGCGGTCAGCATGACGATCGGCACTTCGGCCTGGCTGCGCAACCAGCGGGCCAGGTCAAGGCCCGATTCGCCGGGCAGCATCAGATCGAGCACGACGAGCTGGTAATGGCCGTTCAGCCAGGCGCGCCGAGCCTCCTTGCCGTCGCGGACGGCGGTGACGCGCATACGCTGGTTCTCCAGGAAACGGGCCAGAAGGTCGCGGATTTCCCGGTCGTCGTCGATGACGAGGATGTGCGGTGTCTGCTCCATGTTTGTAACATAGGGCGCTGATGGCCGCGCCGGAATCGCCGTTGCACTTTATTGCAATTCGTCGTCGGCCTGAGCGGTTACGCGGCGCCGAACTGTTCATATTCCGGTGCGGAGCCTGAACAACAAGGAGGACTTCATGCAACGAGCCCTGTTCGTAGCCGCAGCCGCTTTCGTTGCCGGTGGGATCACCACCGGCGCCGCCCTGTCGCTGGCGCAGCCGGCGCCGCCCCCGCAGCCGCCGGCCGATGGTATGCCGGGCCGCCCGGGCATGGCCGAGTGGGGTGGCCACGGATGGGGCCCGCACGGCGGGCCGGGCCGGATGGGCGGACCCGACATGCGCGAGCGGCTGCGCAACTTTGCCCTGGTCTATCCGGCGGCGGACCGGGCGCTGAGCCCGGCCGATGTGCAAAAGATCGCCGAAGCGTTCCTGCTGTGGCACGGCAATCATAGCTGGAAGGTCGCCGATGTCGCGCCGGCGGCTGACGGCGCGGTGGCGTTCAGCCTGACGACCGCGGATGGCGCGGTGATCGCCAAGTTCACCATGGATCCGCACACGGCACGGGTGCGGCGGGTCGCGTAGCCATCGGCCGGCGCCGTCACTCCGGCGGGGAGGCGGCGCCAGCCCCGAGGGGCCTTGTCATCAGCACGCTGTCCACCCAGCGCCCATGCTTCCAGCCGATGCCGGGCAACACGCCGGCATGCTTGAAGCCGAACGCGGCGTGAAGTCCGATGGACGCGGCGTTACCGCTGTCGCCAATGACCGCGACCATCAGTCGGAAGCCCTTTTCCTCGCAGCGTGCAATCAGGGCGGGCAGCAAGGCGCGGCCTACGCCGAGGCGGTTGGCATCCGGCGCAACGTAGATGGAGTCCTCACAGGTAAAGCGGTAGGCGGGACGCGTGCGGTAGTGCGACGCGTAGGCATAACCGCGGACAGCGCCAGCGACGTCGGTGGCGACCAGGTAGGGGAAGCCGGCTGCCAGCACCGCCTGCCGGCGACGTGCCATCTCGGCTTCGTCCGGCGGGTCGAGTTCGAAGCTGGCCAGTCCGTGCGTGACCCAGTGGCCATAGATGGCAGTGATGGCCGGCAGGTCGGCATCGTTGCTGTCGCGGATCTGGAGTGGGCTGTCGAGGGACATGGCGTTCAATACGTTGCAGGTGCAATGTCGATCGTGCCGCCCACGGCAATAACGGCATAAGCAAGTGTCGCGGTGGCCTGCAGCGGACGAGCGGCTCGGAAGGCGACCAGCGGCAGCAGGATCAGCACCACATTCAACGCGACAGCCTCCGATGTCAGTTCCACGCTCCAGAACACCCGGTCCGCGATCAACGCAAGAACGTTGAACGCGGCCAGGATCGGCAGCGCGAAGCGTCCGTCTTCCTCAAAGAAGTCGCGCATGCCGAGTGTACGGCCGGTATCGCTGTGCGGCAGAATCAAGGCTGCTGCGAGGAACAGCATCAGCGCCAGCCCGACCAGCAGTGCGAAGCCGCCCATGGTCCAGCGCGGCACGATGATGATGAGTTCGTCGAGACTCCACCAGAAGACAAGCTGCTGCAGGAAGATGGTAGCGGCCCAGGTGATCGGCAGCCAATCCAGCGTGCGGTGCCGCCGGGCGTGGAACTGCGCCACGGCGGCGGTCAGCAGGCGTGCAACGCCGAGCCCGAGGATGATGGAGACAGCTATCGAGATCCAGCGGAAGGTGTCGGCGTGGTTCATCGCGCGGCCTTGCAGCATGGAAACGAGACGGGTGCAACGAGGAATGTGGCCCGGATTTTCCAACGTGGTGCTGGCCGTAACGCGGCAAACGGGAGCTTGTCGCGTCCAAAGGCCGCGCCGCTGCCGGTGCGCGCGATTGGCGTGACAAGCGTCGGCGACCGCATATGTGCGGGAACAGCATCGGCTATCCGCGTCATGGCACGCAGAGGCTGAAGAACGTATGTGATATCAGGCGCCTTCCCGTTTCTTCACCATCATGGATGATCGCAGTGTCCGTATCGCCGCAGCGGCGCCGGTTTCTGCGAACCCAAACGCGGCATAAGTGCAAGGCAACGACTGGTCCGTGTTCCCGTCTGACGATACTCGGCGCAATCCGATAATGCGTTCGCCAGTGCCACAGCATCAGGATGGATTGACCTATCGTATCAGATGACCGATGCGGCCCAAGCGCCGAACAACCCCACATCACCTCGCCTCGGGCTATCGGCGACCGACGTCAGATAAAAGCCGAAGCCCGGCAGGGAAACATCGTATGCCCGGACCAGCGACCCATCCATCATTTCCCTGGCAACCAGAATATCGCTGCAGATCGCGATCCCCTGCCCCGCTACCACCGCCTGGATGGCGTGCAGTTCCTCGCTGAAGGTCAGTCCTCCCGGCTGCGACAGTGTACGTTGTTTCGCCGCCGGCACGCCCGCCGCGGCGAACCAGCGTGGCCAGAGCGGCGCGTTTGCCTCCCACGGATACCAATGGACGTTGATCAGCGGATAGCGCGCCAGATCCTCCGGCCGCCGGATGCGCGGCCCGCTGGCGAGCAGCGCCGGACTGCATACCGGCCAGAACCGGTCGCGACACAACTCCCGCGTCACAAACCCCGGCGGCGGCGCGAAGGCATAGCGGATCGCCAGATCCGCCTGACCCGCGTTCAGATCGACCAGCGCGTCCGTGCCGATAACCTCGATGCCGATACGCGGATGGGCCTGCCGCCATAGCGGCAGACGCGGCACCAGCCAGCGGCTGGCAAACGCGTTCGTGGTGGTTATCCGCAGCAGGCGCTTCTCGCCTTGCGTCTGGAACATCGTTGAGGCCGCGGAAAGCTGGTCGAATGCGTCCCGCACCGGCGGCAGCAACCGCCGCCCCGCGTCCGTCATCGTCATCGGACGAGGCCGCCGGCGGAACAGCGTCTCACCGCAGAAGTGCTCCAGCAGCTTGACCTGATGGCTGATCGCCGTCGGCGTCACGCCGAGTTCGGCCGCGGCGCCTTTGAAGCTCATGTGCCGGCCGGCGGCCTCAAAGGCACGCAGCGCGGACAGCGGCGGCAGGCGGCGCATGGCGCGTCCCGTAGATGAATGTGATTCAGCCAATGATGGTGCATTTTCTGTTTGCATCCGCAAGTGCCCGCAGGTCCACTGGCTGCGACTGGCAGAATATTAGGGGCTGTCATGACCTCTCCTCTCTCCGGCCATCTTGCTGCACCGGCGGAACGTCTGCGCGGCACTGTGCTGACTCCCGGATCGCCCAGCTACGACCCGTCACGCCGCGTCTGGAACGGCATGGTGGACAAGCGCCCCGCGGCCTTGGTCCGGTGCGCCGCCGAGGAAGATGTGGCGCTTGCCGTCGCTTTCGCCCGCGAGCACGGCCTGCCGCTCGCCGTGCGCGGCGGCGGGCACAGCATTTCCGGCGTCTGCCTGTGCGACGGCGGGATTGTCGTCGACTTCTCGGACATGCGCAGCGTCACTGTGGACCCGGTGTGCCGCACCGCCATGGCCGGCGCCGGCGCCCGGCTGGGCGATTTTGATGCCGCAACGCAGGAACATGGCCTGGCGACGACAATGGGGGTCAACACCGACACTGGCATCGCCGGGCTGACCCTCGGCGGCGGCGTCGGGCGGCTTGGGCACAAACATGGCCTGGCCTGCGATAATCTGCTGTCAGCGCGCGTGGTGCTGGCTGACGGGCGTGCGGTCACCGCCAGCACGGACGAGCACCCAGACCTGTTCTGGGCGCTGCGCGGCGGCGGTGGTAATTTCGGTGTCGTTACGCACTTCACGTACCGCCTGCATCCGCTGGGCCCGACCATCACCGGTGGCCTGCTGGTCTATGACTGGCGCGACGCACGTGCTGCCATGCAGCTTTACGCGCGCTATCTGCCGCAGGCACCCGAGGACGTCGATGTGCTGGGCGTGTTGCTGACGCTACCCGGTCAGGGAGCCGCATTCGCCATGGCGGTGTTCCACGGCGGCAACGAAGCCGCCGCCTAAGCGGACCTGCAGCCGCTGCGCCGGGGTTCGCCCAAGCCGTTACAGGACGCCATCGGGCGAATGCCCTACGTCGATCTGCAGGCCTCGGCCGACGATCTGTTCCTGCCGGGCCGGCGGTTCTACTGGAAGACCCATTTCCTGCACCGGTTGGACGACGGCCTGATCGACGTGCTGCTGGACCGGTTCGAGCACGTTCCGTCGCCGCAGTCCCTGATCGCGATGCAACCGCTCGGTGGCGCCATCGCCCGGGTGCCCGTGGGGGCGACGGCATTCGCCAACCGCGACGCGATGATCGACCTGATCCCGACCTCGATCTGGGAGGACCACGCGACGGATGCGGCGAATATCACCTGGGTGCGGGACATCTGGCAGGCGTCCAGGCGGTTTTCGACCGGCGGCGTCTACGTCAACAACCTTGGCGACGAGGGCGACGAGCGGGTGCAGGATGCCTATGGTGCGAACTTCCGGCGGCTGATCGAGGTGAAGACGAAATACGATCCGGACAATGTCTTCCGGATGAACCAGAATATCCGGCCGGCCTGAGTCCGTTACTTTGGTCTTTATGGCGTATTCGGTCCGGGGTCATGGGCAAGAACCGGTATGCGGTCGAGTTGGGTGATCTTACGCTACGACGCCAAGGAATTGCGTTTTCTTCACTGGGTTTCACGCATACTATCTGTTTCGTATTAGGAACAAATGGCCGCTTCGCGGCGGCGCCA
>JAFEFW010000151.1 GCA_018240405.1 Pseudomonadota bacterium | reverse complement strand
GCGTGGCCCTTGCCCGAAGATGCGACGTCGCATCCGCGCTCTGCCGGATGCTTCACGCGCTTCATTCGCCACTGGGTGCGGGAACGGCGGGCGGTGTCGCTGCTGGAAGGCGTGCGTAAATGCGCGCTGATCCCGGCGGAGATTCTGCAGGCCAGCACGCCGGCGATGGCGGCGAAGGGGCGGCTGACGGTGGGCGCGGATGCCGACGTCGTGGTGTTCGATCTTGAGACGATCACCGACAAGGCGGAGTTCACTGCCATGAACCGTCCCTCCGAGGGCGTGCGGCATCTGCTGGTCGGCGGCGTGCCGCTGATTACCGACGGGGCACTGGATCTGGCGGCGCGGCCTGGCCGGCCGGTGCGGCGTCCGGTTGCGGGTGCCTGAGCGCCCGATGCCGGTCCCGGTCCTGCTGGTCACCGGCTTCCTGGGCGCCGGCAAGACGACGCTGGTCAACCACCTGCTGGCGCAGGCCGCCGGGCGGCGCATCGCTGCCGTGGTCAATGATTTCGGTGCCATCAACATCGACGCCGAATTGATCGCGGGCGCCAGCGACGGGGTGGTCAGCCTCGCCAATGGCTGCATCTGCTGCACGCTGGAGGGCGACCTGCTGCGGACCCTTTCCGGCCTGCTGCGGCGCACGCCGCGGCCGGAGGCAATCGTTATCGAAACCAGCGGTGTCGCCGATCCGGCGGATATCGTCCGCAACCTGATGGACCCGGTGGTGTGGCGTGAGGCGCCGCTGGAGACCGTGCTGTGCGTGGTCGATGCGGTTGGGACGGTGGGGCTGGACGATGCGTTGCTGCGTGCGCAGGTGCGCGCGGCGGATGTCGTCGTGCTGAACAAGCTCGATCTGGCGGATGCCGCCGCGCAGGAACGTCTGCGCGCCGCTGTCGCCGCGATCAAGCCGGGTGTCATTGTGACGGGCGCGGTGGCGGGGCAGGTGCCGTTGGACCTGCTGTTTCCGGCTGTTCCGGACGAGAGGCGGGCGGTGCGCGATGTTGGCCGCGCCAGGCCCATTTCCGATCGATACGAAACGACGAGCTGGGTGTCGGAGCAGCCGATCTCGCTGCGGCGGCTGCAGGCGGCGATCGGGCGGATGGCAGCCCGGCTGGTCAGGGCCAAGGGATTCGTTGAGACGGTGGAGCGTCCGGGTCAGGTACTGCTGCTGCAGTATGCGGCGGGGCGCGCGGCGATGTCGGCTGTGGCGGCATCCGATGCCGGCGCGCCGCCGGTCCGGATCGTGTTCATAACGGAGATCGGCGCGTTTGGGGCAGGGGAGATTGAGCGCATCATGGCTGGGTGCCTGGAGACGTAGGCGCTCGTGATGCCAATGGCTGGCGGACACGTCTCTCGCTGCTCGGCTCACTGGCACCTTCGTCCTGTGCGGTGACGACCGGTGGTTTCACGCGGAGATTCGCGGAGACGCTGAGGGCCGCGGAGAGTTCGTGGCCGGGTGCGGCGGTACAGGTGGTGCCGCCGTCTGCTCCGCCGGTGCAACAACGCACTCCGCGGCCCTCAGCGTCTCCGCGAATCTCCGCGTGAAACAAGTTACGGTGCCGCAGGTATCAGCGGTGCTCGTAACGCAACGACCCGCATGCCGCATGTTGGTCCCGCATGCCCGGGTCGCGATGCCGTGCCGCAGTACATCGCCTGCATGGTTCCGACGCCGCCTGCCAGCAACCATGGACGAACCCACCGCCATTCTGCAAGATCTCGCCATGCAGAACCTGACCAAACGGTCAACATCCGCCCCAGCCTCACGGCGGTCCAGGACGCTCCGCCGACGCGGCCGGACAAGCGCGCTCCCCGATCCGCCGGCACCGGAACAAACTGGCCGCATCCGCCAGGCGGCCACGGCGCACATCGTCGCCGCCGCGGAGCGTGTCTTCGCAGAAGCCGGGTATGAAGGCGCCAGCATGGCGGCACTCGCCGCGGCGGCGGGCCTGCCGAAGGCGAACCTGCATTACTATTTCCACAACAAGGCAGGTCTCTACCGAGCGGTCCTCGACAACATCCTGACGACCTGGATTTCGGCCGCCGACGACATCAGGCCGGAGAACGACCCGGCCCAGGCATTGTGCCGCTACATCAGGGATAAGATTGTGCTGTCGCAGCAGCGCCCCTACGCGTCAAAAGTGTTCGCCAATGAAGTGCTGCACGGCGCCGGACAGTTGCACGCCTATTTCAGCACCGATATGCGGCGCATTTTCCGCGAGAAAGCCGCCGTGATCGACCACTGGATCGCCCAGGGCCTGATGGACAGGGTCGACTCGCTGCACCTGCTGTTCGCCATCTGGGCGATGACGCAGACCTACGCGGACTTCGAGGCGCAGATCCGTCCCGTCCTCGGCATTCCGCGGATGACGGATGACGTCTACGCGACCGGCGCCGACCTGATCGTCAAGCTCGTGCTGCAAGGCTGTGGCGTGCGCTTCGTCCGAGCGGCTGGACCAGGCGGCGGCTGATGCCCCGCCGCATGGGACGCAGTTGGAACTTGACCACAAAGTCAACAATGGCGTTCCATGCTTTCCGTTACAGAACCGCGTCGCGATCAGGCTACAGCGTTCCCGGATGGCGCCAGGCGCTGACCGTTTAAGGGATAAGAATGGCCCATATCAGACTGAACACGCACCCTTCGCAGGGCGGGCAGCCAGCCCCGCCGGTGGTCTGGGGCGCGCACGATCCCGCTATACGCGGGCCGGTGGTGGGAACGGTCGCCAACCCGGCCCGGCGTAATGCCATCGGCGTGCACGCCGGCAGCTACGGCATCTACCGCGCCCTGGCGATTGCCGCGCGGGAGCTACGGGCGGACCATCGGCCGGACCTGACGAATACGGCGCCCGCAGAGCACATTGGCCCGTTCGGAACCTGGGGCGATCCGAACAAGATCGTCTCGCTCGATCCGTGGGGCCATCTGGTGGCCGAGGTCTTTGCCGACAAGCTGGCGGCTGGCTGGGACATCCGTCCGACCATCGCGGTAACCAAGGCGCGCGTGCAGATGCCGGAGATCCGGGACGCGCTGCTCGATGGCCGCTTGCGGCCAGACAACGATATCCTCTCCAGCAGCGGCGACGTGAAAGTGACCAAGGCGGCGGTCGAGCCCGTGTGGTGGCTACCCGGCATCGCCGAACGCTTCGGCGTCAAGGAAGCGGATTTGCGCCGCGTGCTGTTCGAGCAGACCGGCGGCATGTACACCGAACTGGTGACCCGGCCCGACCTGGAGTTGTTCCTGCCGCCAATCGGCGGCTCGACCATCTATTTCTTCGGCGATGTGACGCAGCTTGGCCGGGCGGAGACCAGGATCGCCTGCCGCCTGCACGACGAATGCAACGGTTCCGACGTATTCGGCTCCGACATCTGCACCTGCCGGCCCTACCTCGCGCACGGTATAGAGATCTGTATCGACATGGCGCAGCGCGGTGGCGTGGGCGTTGTCATTTACAATCGCAAGGAAGGGCGGGCCCTGGGCGAGGTGACGAAATTCCTTGTCTATAACGCGCGCAAGCGACAGCCCGGCGGTGACTCCGCAGCGGAATATTTCAACCGCACCGAATGCGTCGCCGGCGTGCAGGACATGCGCTTTCAGGAACTCATGCCCGACATCTTCCACTGGCTCGGCATTTCACGTATCGACCGTTTCGCTTCCATGAGCAATATGAAGTCGGATGCACTGCGCCAGCAGGGGGTCGACATCGTCGAACAGGTGCCGATCCCGGACGACCTCATTCCGGCTGACGCGCAGGTCGAGATGGATGCGAAAAAGGCCGCTGGCTATTTCTCGCACCGTAAGCCGGATGCCGCCGAGCTGGCGCAGCCAAAGGGCCGGGGATTGCTGGAGTGACCGTCGCGGCGCCCGCCGACCTGGTCGAGCTGCGCACGCCGGCGGCAATTCGGCAACGCGCGCGACTTCTGACCGACTATGTGGAGTCTGGCCGATCGGCCTGGTTTACCTTCGACCCTGACGGGCTGGACCGTGCGGTGGCGGCCACCCTCGCAGTCACGCAGGCGCGCTTTCCCGATCCGGCGGCGATCCCGTTGCACGCACGCTGGCGGCATTTCGAAGCCGACGGCCGCGACCGCTGGGCCGCGCTGGCGCCACGCCTGTCGCATCTGCCGCCGGAGGAAGTGGCACGTCGCCGCATGGACCTCGCCATCGTGTCCGTGCTGCTCGATGCCGGTGCCGGTCCCGCCTGGCGGTATCGGGAGCCGGCAACCGGCGAAGCCTATGCCCGGTCCGAGGGGCTGGGCGTCGCCAGTCTGCACATGTTTGCCGCGGGACTGTTCAGCCGCGATCCAGGCGGCGATCCGCTGCGGGCCGATGCGGAACGACTGGCGGTGCTGACGGCGCCGGAGATTGCCGCCGGTTTCCAGGTCAGCCCGGACAATCCCATGGTCGGCCTGGAGGGCCGGGCCGGCTTGCTGCGTGCGCTTGGCACGATCGGGCTGGAGCGGCCGGGCGCGCTGTTCGACATAATCGTTCAGGGCAACGATACGGTGCCGGGTGCCTCGATCCTGGCGGCGGTGCTCGACCGGCTGTCGCCGGTCTGGCCGCGGCGGATGGGGGATGTGTGGTGGCATGACGCGGCCGGGTGGGTGCCATTCCACAAACTGTCGCAATGGTTGTCCTACTCGTTGGTCGAGCCATTGTTGGGCGCGGGTCTGAATGTCGTTGACCTCGATGCGCTGACCGGATTGCCGGAATACCGCAATGGCGGGTTGCTGATCGATGCCGGCGCGCTGCAAGTAAAGCAGGCTGTGTTGCTGCGGCAGGATTTTGCCGTGGAGGCGGAGCCGATCGTCGAATGGCGTGCGCTGACAGTCATGTTACTCGATCGTATCGCCGGACGGATGCGGCAGCGTCTGGGGCTGGATGCAGCCACGCTGCCGCTGGCGAAAGTGCTGGAGGGCGGCACCTGGCTGGCCGGCCGCCGCCTCGCCGCTGAACGCAGGCCGGGCGGCGGACCGCCGATCACGGTCGTAAGTGACGGAACCGTATTCTGAGACCGAAGGGGAAAACGCCGTGCCGCTGCCACCGTCAATCCACGTCAGCACACATCCGCTGGTGCAGCACAAGCTGACAAAGCTGCGCGACAGGCAGACTTCGAGCGCGAATTTCCGCCGGCTGCTGCGGGAGATCGGCCTGCTGCTGGGTTACGACGCCACACGCGACCTGCCGTTGGTGCCGACCCGGATCGAAACGCCGCTGGCGCCGATGGATGCGCCGTTGCTGGAAGGCAAGAAGCTCGTGGTGGTGCCGATCCTGCGCGCCGGGCTTGGCCTGGCGGAGGGCATCGTCGATCTGGTGCCGCTGGCGCGTATGGGCCATGTTGGGTTGTACCGCGATCCGAAGACGCTGGCGGCGGTTGAATATTATTTCCGGATGCCAAATGATATTGGTGATCGCGAGGTGATCGTGTGCGATCCGATGCTGGCCACCGCTCACTCGGCCATTGCCGCCGTCGACCGTCTGAAGGAAAGCGGCGCCCGCCGCATCAAGTTCATCTGCGTGCTGGGTGCTGAGCAGGGTGCGCTCACCTTCGCCGAGGCGCATCCGGATGTGCCGGTCTTTGCCGCGGCCATCGATGCGACTTTGAACGACCACGGCTACATCGTTCCGGGTCTGGGTGATGCGGGCGACAGGTTGTTTGGGACACGGTGATAGGGTCGTCGTCGGACCGTCGCCACATCGGCCAAGTTGGTCGCGAGGCGTGACTGGCGGCCCTTCGTCTTAAGAATGTCGACCGGGAGCAGCTAGCCGCGTTGCCGGCGGCCGTCGCAGGCGCATCAGCGTCGTGGCGGAGTTATCCGGCCTATGCACGACATTGCCTAAAGCGGACGACGCCAGCGGGGTTGCCGCTGTTAGTCGTGAATGGCCGGCGCAGGGCCGGCCATGACAACGCGACGTCGCGGCGTGCTCACAGCGGCCGGCTGGTGCGACGGCAACGCCTTTGGTCGCGGCCGCCGGCATGGCCTCGACCTGGCGCCGGCGAGGCGGCCAGGACGCACTTGCAGTGCCGGCGCTTGCGCATCAGTGACGCGGCGTCACACCGACTCCTTCAACTCCTTCGCCGGACGGAACGCGACCTTCTTGCTGGCTGCGATCTTGATCGACGCACCGGTTGCGGGATTGCGTCCCATCCGAGCGGGCCGCGAGCGCACTTGCAGGATGCCCAAACCGGTCAGGCGGATCTTGTCGCCGTTCACCAGATGCCGCGTGGTCAGGGCAACAAGGTCGTTCAACATCGCCTCGGCCTGCCGCTTTGGCACCTCATGCGACTCGGCCAGTTCGGCAGCCATCTGGCGCAGCGTGATGGTCGCCGACACAGCGGCCTTAGCGGCAGCCTTCTTGCCGCCGGCCGGTGCCTTTGCCGCGGGGCTTGCGGCCTTCTTCGCCGGTGCGGCGGCTTTGCGTGGGGCTGGTGTTTTCGCGGCCGCGGCCTTCTTGGCAGGGGCGGCAGTTTTCTTGGCTGGTGGCATCGCAGTCTCCGGACGAATGGTAGAGTGCAACAGGCTGCCTGGACCGGTTCGAGTCCGACAAGCGAGAATCCGCTGGTCCATCGGCGTTTCTTATCACGCCCCGGTCACATTGACTTGGGGAATGGTGAAAATATTCGCTGCCAATGCCCATCCGGCAAGTTGGAAACTCTTGGTCAATCCAATTCCGAACCCGTCCAACGTGCCTCGACACCGCAGCCGGCAACCTGTTGCCCGCGTTTGGCAACGCAGCACAAACGCTGACGGTTCCGCCGGTAGCACTACAGAGTCGGTTTTGCGATGCGAATCGTTGCCTGACGCCTGTGCTGGGGTATCCGGACGATCCGCTCGGTAGGGCCACGATGTGCAATCTGCCTGGGTTTTCGCCGCCAGGACCGCCGCCGCGCCGAGTCATCCAGGACCAAGGGTGCGGCGTGCTGTGGCAGGCGCGAATTTCTTGCGATTTCTGAAGGTCGCTACGCCTTGGCGATGCAATCCATTCCGCCCCACCATACAGTGCGGGATCGGCGACACAGCCGCCGTTGTGGCACCCGGCGTTCAAGCCGGAGCCTGGATCTGCACCGCAGCCTCTCTTGCCGCTCGGCACGGCCAGGATCACAATCGGCGCCGGGACGGAAAGGCCAGGCCAATGAACTTCGATTTCTCGGAAGAGATGCTGCAGCTGCGCGATCAGGCGCGGCGCTTCCTGACAGATCGCTGCCCGACTTCGGTGCCGCGACGCATCCTTGACACGGCCGAACCCTACGCCGCCGATCTCTGGCAATCCATGGCGGAAATGGGCTGGCTCGGCGCTGCCATTCCGGAAGATTACGGCGGCGTTGGCCTTGGCCGCCTGGCAGTGTGTGTGTTGGCCGAGGAACTCGGACGTGCGGTGGCGCCGGTGCCGTTTTCATCCTCGGTCTATCTGGCGACCGAGGCGATCCTGCAATTCGGCTCCGATGCGCAAAAGGACGAGTGGCTGCCGCGTCTCGCGGGCGGCGAGGTCATCGGCACCTTTGCGATGGCGGAGCGCGCCGGCGCGGCGGTGCCTGACCGGCTGGCCGCGACCGTGGCTGGTGGCCGCCTGACCGGCACGAAACTCGCCGTGCCCGATGGCGATATTGCTGACTTTGCGATCGTCGCGGTCAATGGCGGCAGCGGCGCGTGGCTGTATCTGGTCGACCTGAAAGGCCCTGGCGTCACGCGCGAGACCGTCACCACGATCGACCCGACGCGCTCGCATGCGAAGCTGACTTTCTCCGGTGCCGCCGCCGAACCGCTGCCGGGCAGCACCGGTGCAGCCACGGTGCGCACATTGCTGGATTATGCCGCCGTGCCGATGGCGTTCGAGCAGGTCGGCTGCGCTCAGGCGGCGCTCGACATGGCAAACGCCTATGCCAAAGAGCGTTTCGCCTTCGGCCGTCCGATCGGATCGTTCCAGGCGATCAAGCACCGCGTCGCGGACATGTATATCCAGGTCGAGCTGGCCCGCTCGAACGCCTATTACGGCGCCTGGGCTGTGAACAGCGGCTCACCCGAACTGCCGATCGCCGCGTCCGTCGCGCGCATTGCCGCCTGCGACGCCGGCTGGTTCGTGACGAAGGAAAACATCCAGGTGCACGGTGGCATGGGCTTCACCTGGCAGATGGATTGCCAGCTCTACTATCGCCGCTCAAAGCTGCTCGCACTGGCCCTGGGCAGTGCGCGCGAGTGGAAGCGGCGGCTGATCGCCGAACTGCGTGCCCGCAACACCACCGAAACCGCCGCTGCATGAGCGTGATCGCCTGAGGCTGAG
>JAFEFW010000150.1 GCA_018240405.1 Pseudomonadota bacterium | reverse complement strand
GGACGGATCAAGGGCCAGTGGTGGAAGTGGAAGCGTGATCCGCTGACGGTGGATGCCGTGCTGATGTACGCCCAGCGCGGCCACGGCAAGCGCAGCAGCTTTTATTCCGACTATACGTTCGGCGTCTGGCGCGATGACGAACTGGTGCCGGTCGGCAAGGCGTATTTTGGCTTCACCGATCAGGAACTGGCGTTCCTCGACAAGTGGATCCGCGACCATACGACCGCACGCTTCGGTCCGGTCCGCGAGGTGGAGAAGGCGATGGTGCTGGAGGTGGCGTTCGATGCCGTGCAGCGCTCAACCCGGCACAAATCAGGGGTGGCGATGCGCTTCCCCCGCGTCAGCCGCATCCGCACCGACAAGCCGGCCGCCGAAGCGGACCGGCTGGAGACGCTGATGGCGCTGGTGGAGGATAAGGTCGCGGCGGGTTAGGCCCGGTGCTCCCGGAACAGTGAGAGTTTCTCCTGCGCCGCGCGGTCGGAGAAGCCGAACAGCACCAGCTCCGTGTCCGCCTGCAGCACCAGCTCATTCCAGGATGGCAGCACGAAGATGTCGCGTTCATGCAGCGTGAACATTCGCCCGTCGATCGTCGCCGATCCCGCTCCCTCCACCACCACGAACACCGTGCCGTCGGTTGCCCGCCGCGGCTGCGTCCTGAAGCCGGCCGGCACCAGCCGTACATGCGCTGCAATTGTTGGCATGATCGGGCCGCCATCCGCGGGATTATTGAACTCCAGCGCGTGGCCGAGATGCGGGTCCGGTGCAGCGGAGCGTGCCAGCATCGCGAGACTTTCGCGCCAGTCCTGATACGGGTAGTGGAACAGCGGCTGCCGTGCCGGCCGGCGGTCAGCAGTGCTGCCACGGAACGGGCGCAGCCCACGGCCGTAGAGCCAGTAGCTTTGATCGTCCTCGACCGCCTGCGCCTGCGCGCTCTCCGGCAGTCGCTCTGCGAAACTGGTCTCAAAATGGCGGACCGTCGGCACGTCGAGTCCATCGAGCCAGATCATCGGTTTGGTGGTCTCATTGCCGTGGTCGTGCCACTGCCAGTTCGGCGTCAGCACCAGATCGAACGGCCGCATGACCGCGCGTTCTCCGTCCACTGCGGTGTGGGCGCCGTCACCCTCCATGACGAAGCGCAGCGCGCATTGGGAGTGCCGGTGTGCTGGCGCGATCTCACCGGGCAGGATCAACTGCAGTCCTGCATACAGGCTCGGCACCGCCGCCGAGGTGCCACGCAGGGCGGGGTTCTCCAGGATCAGCACCCGCCGCTCCGCCTGTTCAGCGGTTATCAGATCGCCGGCGCGTAGCAGGTAATCGCGGGCCGGGGCGTAGGACCAGAGATGCGGCGCGGCGGCGGACTGCGGTGTCGGCGTGACGAGACCGTGCAGGACCTCCCACAGCGGATACAGGCTGTGCGGCTCCATCTCTGCGTAGAGGGATTGCAGGCCGGGGTGCGTGTTGCTGCCGTCCATCGTTGCCTCCCTTGGCTGGTTGGGATGATCGGTAGCACGGTCGCCGGCGGGATGCGAAGACGAATGGCGGTAGGCCGCGCGTCCTGTTCACCGGTGCTGGCACGGTGTGCCGCTAGTACATCGTTTTTGGGGAACTGAACATGTTGCGCCTCCCGACCCACTTTATGCGTCAGGTCGGCGGAAAGGTCGTTCCGGAAACGGTCATTACGTCAGGCTTCGCGGACTGAATTCGTGAGCGGAGAAGTTCGTATTGCCTTGCTGAACAGTCGGACAGCGCTTCCTCGCGACTGCTGGGAACATCGTCGTAATATATCGGACTGCTGAATTGGCTCATTGTAAAGTCAACCCGCCGATTGTTTATTACGTTATAAAAATGCCAGGCCCCATTGACATCCGTTTTGCAAATGGAGCCGCCAAGCCAATCGTTGACTACCAGGGCGGTAACACCGCATTGCCCAGCCGCCGGGTTGTCCAACCTCCAGGGACGCCCAGTCTCTGTCGACCATGATTGCCGTAAGGCAGTAAACAGACGATCGAGTTCGTGACTGCCAGCGGTCATTGATACCCTCTGTCTCCAGCAGCCTCAAATGCTTGCAATGCGATCAAGGCCGTTGCTGCCCACGGCGGCAAAATAAGTGTATTGCAAAGACCCGACCATCGCCAATCCATCCGAGGCCGTTACCGGACGGCGCTTCGAACCAGTCGTGCACAGCGCCAGCTTCAATAGGTTCGATTTCAGCGAAACTGCCTGCCACTGTGGTGATTCGGGAGTCCGCCTTCCTCCGAAGCAACGCCGGAGCGGGCTCCTGAACCATAGCTTACAGCAAATCAATACGTTGCTGGTGCTCCTGCCGATTCAGAAGTCCGTAGGGTGCCGTTGCAGACCGCAACGGACTCTTGAATCGCTACGCTGGCCGGTGATTGACCCAACTCCGTCGTCATGCTCGCTTCCGCCCACCAGACCAAAGGAAACGCGCACCATGGCCCTGACCGTCAGCACTACCCGCCGTCGCCTCAAAGAAGGCAAACTTGCCGTCGGCTTCGGGGTGCATCACCTGCGCACCGTTGCCGCGCCTGTCATTGCGGCCGCGACCGGCCACGACTGGCTGTTCATCGACGGCGAACACGGCGCCTTCACCATCCAGGAGATGACGCAACTTTGCATCGCCGCGCTGCCGACCGGCGTCACCCCCATCGTCCGCGTCTGCGCCAACGCCATCGATGAGGCGACGCGAGCGCTTGATAATGGCGCCATGGGTATTGTCCTGCCCCACGTTGACACGCCGGAACAGGCAAAGCGTATCGCTGATGCGCTGCACTACCCGCCGATGGGCCATCGGTCCTGGGGCGGTCCGCCCGCCGTCTACGGCTACCAGCCGCCCGGCACGGCCGAAGCACAGGCTGCGATCAACGCCGAAATCCTGACGGTCGTCATGCTGGAAAGTCCCGAGGCGATCCGCAACGCCGATGCCATCGCCGCAGTGCCGGGCGTGGACGTGCTGTTCATTGGCACCTCGGACCTGACGGCCGAGATGGGCATTTCTGGCCAGATCGGACATCCCAAGGTAGTGGAAGCGTACCAAGCCGCCGCGGACGCGTGCCGGAAGCACGGCAAGGTGCTGGGCATGGGCGGCGTCTACGACGAGGAGCACGCTTCGCGTTACGTGAAGATGGGTGCACGCTTCGTGCTGACCGGGTCCGACCATAGCTACATCGTGACGGGCGCGACGCAGCGCTCGCAGTTCTTCGAGCGACTGGCCGGATAGGGGCTACAGGCATGATCGCGCAGGCGGCGGTCGCTGCTCACGGCGGCCGCTCCACGTGCTGTGCCCCACTTACCTGCCCATGCGTCAGCGGCGGGACCACCAGCCATGCCTCAGCGCCATCGGCGCCATGGCCGGCATGAACCACGCTGTCCCCATCTTCCCATTCAACGCGCGCGCCCTTAGCGTGCGCGCACCGACCAACCGGAGGAAACCAGAATGAAAGCTGCGGTATTCCACGCTCCCCATCAGCCGCTCACGATCGAGGACGTGGAAATCATGAAGCCGAAACGGCGCGAGGTGCTGTTGCGCACCGCCTTCGCCGGCCTGTGCCACTCCGACCTGCACTTCATGGAAGGGCTCTACCCGTATCCGGCGCCGGCCGTGCTCGGCCATGAGGGCGCTGCCGTGGTTGAGGCCGTCGGCGAGGACGTCACCTATGTCAAACCTGGCGACCACGTCATCACCTGCCTGTCCGTGTTCTGCGGCGAGTGCGAATACTGCACCACCGGCCACACCAACCTTTGCGACAACCCCGAGGTGAAGCTGCTGCCCGGCGCCGCCCGTCGCATGACCTGGAAGGGCCAGGTGCTGAACCAGGCGTTCCAGCTTTCGGTATTCGCCGAGAACATGCTGGTCCACGAGCATGCCATCGTGAAGATCAACAAGGAGATCCCGCTGGACCGCGCCGCGCTGGTCGGCTGCGGCGTCATGACCGGCGTCGGCGCCGTGTTCAACGCCGCCAAGGTCGAGCCTGGCAGCACGGTGGCCGTTGTCGGCTGCGGTGGTATCGGCCTGTCGGCGGTGAATGGCGCGGCGATCGCCGGCGCGGAACGGATCATTGCCATCGATACCAACTCGTCGAAGCTGGAAAAGGCGAAGGAGATGGGCGCGACGCACATCATCAACGCCTCCAACGTTGATCCAGTCGCCGCGGTGAAGGACCTGACCGATGGCAAGGGCGTTCCGTATTCCTTCGAAGCCATTGGCCTGAAGGCAACGGCGGAGCAGTGCTTTTCCATGCTGCGCCCGGGCGGCGTCGCCACGATCATCGGCATGATCCCGTTCGGCGAGAAGATCGAACTGCACGGCGCCGACTTCCTGCGCGACCGCAAGATCCAGGGCACCAGCATGGGCGGCAATCGTTTCCGCGTCGACATGCCACGGCTGTTGGAGCTGTGGCGCCAGGGGCGGCTGAAGCTCGATCACCTGATCTCCGGCAAGATCAAGCTCAACGAGATCAATGAGGGCTTTGCCATGCTGAAGTCCGGCGCGCCAGTGCGCAACCTGATCGACTTCGGCGTCGCCAGCTAACAGGCCTTGCCCCGGGTGCGGCCGGAGCGACCTCGCTCCGGCCGTATACTTATCGGGGCTCTCCGCTACTGCCCACTATACCACGTGATCAGGCCGCAATTCGCACAATACCGCGGTCTCATGCGTTTCCAGCTGCACTGTCGTATGGCCGATACCGAAACGGTCACGTACCTCGCAGGTGATCTGCTGCAGCAGCGCGCCATCTGCCGTGATATCGGTCCGCACCAGATGCACTGTCATCGCGGTTTCCGTCGTGCTCATGGCCCAGATGTGCAGGTCATGGATTTCTGTAACGCCCGGCAGTGACCGCAGATATCCACTGACAGCAAGATGGTCGACGCCGCGAGGCACACCATCCAGCGCCAGGCTGACGGAATCCCGCAGCAATGACCACGTGCCAGCGACGATTACACCGCTGATCACGATGCTGACCACCGGGTCGACCCAGAGCCATCCGGTCAGCAGAATCATTCCGCCAGCTACGGCCACGCCGAGCGAGACCATGGCATCCGCGGCCATATGCATGAAGGCACCCTGAATGTTCAGGTCGCTCTTGCGCCCCGCCATGAACATCCAGGCCGTTACACCATTGACCGCTACGCCCAACAGCGAAACCACCACGATGGTCAGTCCGGCCGAAGGTTCGGGCTCGAAGAGACGCCGCACCGCTTCCCATGCGATGCCGCCGGTTACCACCAGCAGAACGATCGCATTCAGCAGCGCAGCCAGGATCGAGGACCGCCGCAACCCATACGTATACTGACCGCTCGGCTGCCGCTTGCTGAGCGAGGCAGCGAGCCATGCAGCCAGGAGGCCGGCAACATCGCCGAGGTTGTGGCCGGCATCGGCCAGCAGCGCCATCGAATGCGCGGCCAGTCCGTAGAAGACCTCGGCCAGAATGTAGACCATGTTGAGCGTGACGCCGATGGCGAACGCCCTGCCGAAGTCCGTCGGCACATGATGATGGCCGCCGACGCCATGCGCGTGGCTATGGTCATGGCCATGGTCGTGCCGGTGTTGATCTCCGTGGTCGTGATGGTGGTCATGACCGGGACCGTGGTCATGATCGTGGCGGTCGGCCATGCGGCAGGCTCCGATTACAGGCCCGGTCAACATGGGGTGCCCTGCTGCGGTGCGTCAATCGTGAAGCCAACCTGCATCGCGACCGGTCAGGGGCTTCGCGCCCGCTTGCTCCTGGCGCATCATGGGCTTGGCACGCTGCTGCGTGACCCGTTCTGTCCTAAGGAGGAGACAAGCCATGATCCACGTCGTCGCCATCATTACCGCGAAGCCCGGCAAGCGCGCTGAGATCCTCGAGCACTTCAAGGCCAACGTGCCGGCGGTTCATGCCGAGGCTGGTTGCATCGAATACGGTCCGGCGGTCGACGCCGCGGGCGTCGGCCCGTTCCAGACGCCGTTCGGCGCGGACACGTTCCTGGTGATCGAGAAGTGGGAAAGCCTGGAGCATCTCGCCGCCCACGCCGCCGCCCCGCACATGAAGGCTTATGCCGCGAAGACCAAGGACCTGATCGCCAATCGCGTCATCCACGTCCTCTCGCCGGCCTGAGGCTATTGCTCCACCCCTGCCGTCCGGCCGCCGGCGGCAGGGGATTTCAGGCCGCTACAGCCGACGGTCGCGCCGACGGTGCTCGGACCAGCATGGATAAACGTTACGCCGGCACGTCGCCCTGCAGCATGACGCGGTACAGGTAGCGGGTCTGCGCCATGTCATAGTCACCGTTTGCCTTGTGCAACAGTCGGCGGTTGTCCCAGATCACCAGGTCGCCCGGCAGCCAGCGATGACGGTACTGCAGTGCCTCCTGCGTGCTGTGCTCTAACAACGTGTCGAGTAGCGGCAGCGCTTCGCGGTGATCCAGGCCGAGAATACCTTCGATGCGGATCGGGTTGATATAGATCGCTTTGCGGCCGGTGTCGGGATGGGTTCGCACCATTGGATGCAGCACGGCATTCGGCACCCGTTCCCGAGCGGTGTCGGGCAGGTTCATCAGTTTCCGTGTGCTATGGCTGCTCTGGTAGACATGGATGCCGAAAAGGCCATCGATGCGCTCCCGCGTCGCGGCGGGCAATGTCTCATAGGCAAGCGTCATGTTGGCGAACTGCGTGTCGCCGCCATGGTCCGGTAGCGTAATGGCATGGAGGACCGTCGCCTTCGGCGGTCGCGTGTCGTTGGAATGATCGGTGTGCCAGCCTTCGCCGGGGATATAGCGGCGCCCGTCCGGGAAACTGTCCTGATTGGAGATGTAATGAATTTCCGGACAGTCAGGCAGCGCGAAGCGCGTGTTGTGCTGGCGGAACACCGGACCGAAAATCTGCACGGCCTCCAGCATCTGGCTTGCTTGCAGCGTCTGGCCGCGGATGGCCAGCACACCATACCGGGCGAAGGCTTCGGCCAGGCCGACACGGATTGCGTCGGGCACCGGGCGGCTGAGGTCGATGCCGTGGACCTCGGCCGCGAGATGCGCCGTCAGAGGCGTGATATCCATCGCTGTCTCCTTCCCTGCGACGCCAGCCTACGCGCCAGGGAGCATCACGTCACCGTCGGCGCCGGTTGACGTTGCGGTGGCCGGTCCCTGATCGGGCATGGAGGTGACTGTGATGGCCTGGACGGACGAGGATGAGGCATGGATGCGGCGCGCGCTGGAACTGGCACGGCGGGGCGAGGCCGGGGACGGCACCAATCCCATCGGCTGCGTGATCGTACGGGACGGTGCGGTGATCGGCGAAGGCTGCAATGAGGTTGATGTGCACCACGATCCGACCGCGCACGCCGAGATCGTGGCTATGCGCCGGGCCGGTGCGCACCTGGCGTGCGATGAACTTCGTGGCGCGGTGCTCTATACGACGCTGCAGCCCTGCGGGATGTGCACCATGGCGTCGATCTGGGCGAAGATTGGCCGCATCGTCTTCGGCGCCGGGCGTGACGATGTCCATAAGATGTACTTCGAGGACCGCCACCTCGACACGGTCGACTTCATCCGGGATTCGTTTCGTGACGATCTTGCACTGGAGGGCGGCCTGATGGCGCGGGAATGTGCGGCGCTTTACGTTGGACCGGATGAGGACGTGCCGAAGGAGGAGCAGTTCAACGTGTGATCCCGTCAGGACCGCTCACTAGCCTCCGAACTTCAGCGACTTCGGGAACCCATTCGGCGGCGGTGACCGGCCGGCATCGGCCCTGTTGCCCTTCCACGGCTCCAGGTTCGTCTCGGTCCGGATACGATCGCCCAGCCGCCAAGTCAGGCCTTCGCTCAGAATGAAGACTTTGGCATCCGACACCCCACCATCCTTGTATTTCTGCAGCGTCGTCCCGGTACCGCGTGGCATCTCCTGCACCTGCTCCAGCGGGAAGATTAGCAGCCGCCGGTTCTCGCCGATGATCGCGACGTGGTCGCCGTCCGAGGGGACGCACAGCGCGGCTTCCTCACCCGGCTTCAGGGTCAGCACCTGCTTGCCGGTCCGCTTTTCCGCCAGCAACTCCCGGCCCGGCACGACGAAGCCGCGGCCGGCGTTCGACACCACCAGGAACCTGGCCGTATCGGACGCAACGAACAGTGCGGTGACGTCGTCCTCATTCGTCAGGTCCGCCATCAGCCGCACCGGCTGGCCGTCACCACGTCCGCGCGGCATATCCGACGCCTTCAGCGTGTAGGCCTTGCCGTTGGTGGCGAACAGCGTCAGCCGGTCGGTCGTCTGGCATGGCAGCAACAGGCGCAGCCGGTCGCCTTCCTTGAATTTCAGCTCATTCGGATCCGCCAC
>JAFEFW010000014.1 GCA_018240405.1 Pseudomonadota bacterium | reverse complement strand
GCGCGGCACTACAAGCGCGCGGTGCGGAAGCCGTTGGCGGAGACGGACAGCATCGCTGCTCTTGCCGCGGAACCGGGGCTTGAGCGCAGGCTGCTGTATTGCTGGCGGTCTATGTTCGAGGTCGGCGGCGCAGGCCGGCTGCGCCGCGCCGGCCGTCCGCGCCTCGTGGACGACCGTGCGGCAGCCGCGGTTGTGGTCTCGGCGGATCGGCCGGCCCTGCGGCCGCGGAACCGCCGCTCGCCGTCTTATCTACGCCGCAAGGGCCGTTTGTTTGCGCACCCGCGGCATCACCCGTCCGCTCATCAGCTCCATCGACCGCAGCACCTTGCGGTTCTCCAGCCCGCCGATCCGGGTCCAGCACAGCAACTCGTCGAAGCCAAAATCGACGACAAGCTGCGACAGTTTTTCGGCACAATGATCGACGTCGCCGCAGACCATCAGCGGGCTGTTGGCCAGATCCTCAAAGTTCAGCGTCTCGGCCGTGTTCTTCGTCTGCGTGTAAAGCTCATAGCTCTTGATCGCCTGGCCAGTCGGTGGCGCGACATACTTGGCGATCGTGCGGTAGTACCAGGTGCAGGGACCAGCATAGTCACGCCGGGCGCCATCCATCGTATCGCCGGCGTAGACTTTCAGCAGCAACGCGACCTTGCCGGTGGCCGGGTCGTAGCCGGCCTCCTTTCGCCCGGCGCGATAGTCCTTGATGCCGACCCGCGCGCCTTCGGCCGACAGCCCGAACGCGCCGGACATCAGCACGTTGAAGCCATACTTGCCGGCCAGCCGGAACGATTCCGCTGACAGGCACGCCATGTAGATCGGCGGATGCGGCTGCTGCAGCGGCTTCGGCCGGACGTATAGATCCTCGACCTGAAAATGCTTGCCGCGGAACGTCACCCGCTCATCCGTCCAGCACTGCCGCACCAGCCGGATCGACTCGTCGAAGATCTCACGCGAATGCGCCTGCTGGTCCGCCATGCCGAAGCCGGCATACTCGATCGGCTGGTAGCCGCGGCCAACGCCCAGGTCGACACGGCCATCGGACATCAGGTCGAGGAAGGCGAAGTCCTCGGCGACGCGGATCGGATTGTGGAACGGTAGCACCACGACGCCGGTGCCAAGCCGGATGCGTGTGGTGCGGGCGGCAACCGCAGCGAGCGACACTTGCGGCGAGGCGCAATAGCCGTATTCCGAGAAATGATGTTCTGCCGGCCAGACCGAGTCGAAGCCGAGGCCCTCGGCCTCATACATCAGCTCCATCTGTTCCTTGATGACCTCGTGTTCGGTCTTCCCGGCCGGGTTCTCGAACAGATGCAGCATGCCAAGTTTCATGGTCTTGTCCTTCCCGCATACGCGAGTTTACTCACCAGTAGTATCATTGGCATTCCGCAGCGGAACCGCGTTGATTCAGATCAACGGGCAGCTCGGCGCGCGGGCTACGCGCGCCGGGTGAAACCGCAGCCTGGGCGGCTGGAGCCGTATGCCCGGCGCTGCCGGCGTGACAGGAGCTGGTCAGGCGCGCGGCCAGCCGAGTGGATCCATCGCCGACGCCGGATCATCATGATCCCTGGGTACTAGGCTTCCGTCTTCGGCTTCGTGATCATCGCAATAATGGCCAGTGCAGCGCCGAGTTCGATGATGAACGGCGTGCTCTTGGCAAAGCCCTCGACCAGGCAGATCGCGGCAGCGATCCACAGCAGGGTAATGCGGTTCAAGGCTTGTATCCTCCTTGTTTCAGTGCGGCCGGCTGCCCTGGATCTGGATGCGTCGCGCCACCCGCCGGTACGGCCCGGCATCATTGACCGCGATGTGCTTGACACAGCGGTTGTCCCAGAACGCCACCGAACCGGGCGTATAGCGGAAGCGGCAGGTGAACTCGGGGCGATGCCCATGGTCGAGCAGGTAGTCGAGCAGCGGCTTGCTCTCCTCCTCCGTCATGCCCTCGAAGGCGACGCAGTGGGAGTGGTTGACATACAGCGCCTTCCGCCCGGTTTCCGGATGCGTGATGACCGCGGGATGGAAGTTGATCGTTTCGCGCCAGTCGGCATCCTCGCGCACCGCGGTGGTGCGGCTTTTGCTGACACCCGCCTGCGGCCCGGCGATCGCGCGATCCGTGTGCTTCACCCGCAACCCGTCGAGCAGGGTCTTCATGCCCGGCGATAATGTTTCATAGGCGAGGTACTGGTTGGCGAACATCGTGTCGCCGCCATAGGGCGGCACCTCGATGGCATAGAATACCGCGCCCATCGGCGGTTCTGCCGTCATCGTCGTGTCATGGTGCCATTTCTCGCCGACGATGCGGGCGTCGCCGGGGTTGCGCACGACATTCACCACCTCGGGGTCCGCCTGCGTACCTTTGAAATTGGGATGGATGAAAATTTCACCGAACCGGCGGACGAAGGCCTTGTGGCGTTCGACCGGCAGGTCCTGGTCACGGAAGAAAATGACGCAATGGTCCAACAGCGCCTGCCGGATCTCGGCGATGGCTGTGTCGCTCAGGTTCTCGGACAGGTCGACGCCGCCGATTTCGGCGCCAAGTGCGCCGGCGATGGGACGGATTTCGAGGGACGTGTTGCGCATCGGACGCCTCCAACGGTTTTGCCACAGGCTACCGGGCGTCCGGCGGGGGGAGTCAAGTCGGGAGCGCCTCGGCGGGCTTCGTTCCGCCTGAGCGGCGTTCGTCTGCAAACTGGCTGCCCGTAGATCCTCTGGTACACAATCTTGTGATGACTCTGTGATGGAACCTCACGCCGAACCGGCCCTAGGTGTTGTAGGTTGCGGCATGCGGCGGGACCTCAGGCTGCAAGCAGCAGGGTTTCCCCTGTGAGGCTTGTCAGCGGGAAGTACAGCCGCAATAGGGGAAACCGGTAATGTCGCCGTCGCCCATGCCAGCCGAGGAGCCGTCCCGGATATCAACGGGCAATGGCGGGCTCGACGATATCCTGGGAGGCGGCCTCGATGCCGAGCGGATGTATCTGTACGAGGGCCGTCCAGGCACCGGAAAGACGACGCTGGCGTTGGAGTTCCTGCTGGAAGGTGCGCGGAACGGGGAGCGGGTCCTCTATGTCACCCTCTCGGAAACCCGTGCCGAACTGACTGTCGTGGCCAGGCGGCACGGTTGGTCCCTCGATGGGGTCGACGTGTTTGAACTTGTGCCGCCGGAGACGACGCTTGACCCGGAGCGTGAACTCACGGTCCTGCATCCGGCCGAAGTCGAACTCAGCGAGACGACGAAACTCGTCCTGGATCATGTGGCTGAGCTTGAGCCGAAGCGGGTGGTGTTCGACAGTCTCTCCGAATTGCGGCTGCTGTCGCAAAGCCCGCTGCGCTATCGCCGGCAGGTGCTGGCGCTGAAGCATTTCTTTGCCCGCCGGCACTGCACGGTTGTTCTGCTTGACGATCTCTCGTCCCATCAGGACGATTTGCAACTGCATTCGATCTCGCATGGCGTGATCCTGCTCGAGCAACTGGCGATCGACTATGGCGCCGAGCGGCGTCGCCTGCGCGTCATCAAGATGCGCGGGATCGCCTTCCGCGGCGGCTATCATGACTTCACCATTGTGACGGGCGGCCTCAGGGTTTTCCCCCGGCTTGTCGCTGCGGAGCACCACCGGATTTTTGCCGGCGACTTCACGCCCAGCGGCAATGCGGAGCTTGATAAGTTGCTGGGTGGCGGCCTGGAACGCGGCACGAACGCGCTGTTGATTGGTGGCGCGGGCGTCGGAAAATCGTCGCTTGCCGTGAGTTACGTCATCGCCGCGGCAGAGCGTGGCGAGCACGCTGCGTATTTCGCCTTTGACGAGGGGCGCGGGACGCTGGAAGCGCGGGCGCGGACGATCGGCTTGCCGCTGCAGGCCTGTTTGGACGCCGGACTGGTGCACTATCAACAGATCGACCCGGCGGAGTTGTCTCCGGGTGAATTTGCCAGCATCGTGCGGCGGCAGGTGGAGCATGACAACGCGCGCATTGTCGTGATCGATAGCCTGAACGGCTACATGTCCGCCATGCCCGACGGACGGTTTCTCATTTTGCAGATGCATGAATTGCTGAGCTATCTGGGCCAGCAGGGCGTGCTGACATTGCTGGTTCTGGCGCAGCATGGGCTGGTTGGGCCGCTGGATACACCGCTGGATATCAGCTATCTGAGCGATGCAGTCCTGATGCTGCGTTATTTCGAAGCCGGCGGCCAGGTTCGCCGCGCCCTTTCGGTGGTGAAAAAGCGCAGCGGCGAGCATGAGCATTCCATCCGGGAGTTCTACCTGAGCGGGCAGGGCATCAAGCTCGGCCCGCCACTTACCGGCTTCACCGGTATCCTGTCCGGCACACCCCAATACATTGGCGACGGCCCTTTGATGTCGCTCGAACAGAGTAGCAATGCCTAGCCGCACGCCCCCGCGCGTTGTGATCCTGGCGCCGATTGGCCGGGATGCGCCGGCGATCGCGTCATTACTGCACCGTTGCGGACTGGCCAGTGAAATTGCCCCGGACTTGCCGCATGTCGTTGCGACGCTTGATGCGGCGGCCGTGGTCTTCATTGCCGAGGAGGCGCTGTTTGCCAAAGACCTGTCTGCCCTGACGACTTGGGTCGAGCGTCAGCCGGCCTGGTCAGACTTGCCGTTTGTCGTTCTCACCAGCCACCAGGAGCAACCGGCCGTGATTGCCTGGCGCCAGCGTCTGGTGTCGTCGCTGCGCAACGTCACGCTGATTGAGCGGCCGGTGCAATCGATCACCCTGGCCAGTACTGTGCAGGCGGCGGTCCGGGCACGGCTGAGGCAGTACGAGGTGCAGGCGCTGCTGGAGGCGCAGCGCACCGCGGCGCTTGAACTTGAAGCCATCGTCGCGGAGAGGACGCGGGAACTCGCCTTGGCGAACGATGAATTGCGGCGCGAGATGGCGGAACGGAACCGCGTTGAGCAGGTGTTGCGGCAAACCCAGAAAATGGAAGCGGTGGGTCAGCTTTCGGGCGGTATCGCACACGACTTCAATAATCTGCTGCAGGGGCTGACCGGCAGCCTCGACCTGATCCGCCGCAAGCCGGAGGACAGCGCACGCGTGCGGCGATGGGCTGACGCCGCCCTGCAGGCGGCTGATCGTGGCGCGCGCCTGACCGCCCAGCTGCTTGCCTTTTCTCGCGCGCAACGGATCGAGGTGCGGCCGGTGGATGTGTCGCACCTGGTGCACGGTGTCAGGGACCTGCTGATCCGCACGCTGGGGCCAATGATTGAGGTCCGGTTCGATCTCGACGCCGGTTCCGTGCAGGCGCTGGCCGACACGACGCAGCTTGAAATGGCGGTTTTGAATCTTGCCATCAACGCCCGCGATGCCATGCCGCAGGGTGGCACCCTGGTCATCGCGACCAGGCTCAGGCGGGTCGATGCTGATCCGGAGCTGCTGCCGGGCGATTATGTCGAGCTTTCGGTCACGGATAGCGGCATCGGCATGCCGGCCGACGTGGCGGCACGGGCGTTCGATCCGTTCTTTACCACCAAGGACGTCGGCAAGGGGACGGGCCTGGGGCTGAGCCAGGTCTATGGGATCGCCCGCCAGGCCGGTGGCATCGTACGGCTTGAGAGCCGGCCGGGCGAGGGCACGACGGTGCGGATGCTGCTGCGCGCGACCGAGATGCCGGCGGACACGCACGCTGCGCCTGTCACGGCGGAGCAGGACCTGACGGTGCCGGTTGCGACCGTGCTTGTCGTCGATGACGATCCCGGGGTCCGGAGCTTCATGAGCGAGGCGCTGGATGCGTCGGGCTACCGTGTGGTCGAGGCGGCGGATGGCCTTGCCGCGCTGGAGTCACTTACGCAAGCGTCCCCGGACGCCATGGTGGTCGACTTCGCCATGCCCGGCCTGAATGGCGCGGAGGTCGCTAAAGCCGCTCAAGCGCGGCTGCCCGGTCTGCCCATCATATTCGCCAGCGGCTATGCCGACACCACGGCGATTGCTGATGCTGCCAGCGAGAACACACGCGTGCTGCGCAAGCCGTTCCGGCTGGAGGACCTGCAACGGGCCGTGGCCGCGGCGATCCGCAGGTAAGACAGGCAGCGGAACCGGCTGCTGTTGATGGCTGCTGCCATCGCCGGCCTGCGGCCGTCGCGACGCCGCTTGCCACGGCAGACACTGTCCCACCCGTCTGCTAGGTTCGCGCCCCCGTCTCCGACCACCGGACCGCCGCCCGATGCCGATCAAGATACCCAACGACCTGCCTGCGCGTACCGTGCTGGATCAGGAGCGTGTTCCAGTCATCACCGAAGCCGTCGCGCTGCGCCAGGACATCCGTCCGCTGCAGATCGCCCTGCTCAACCTGATGCCGGACAAGATCAAGACCGAGACCCAGCTCCTGCGCGTGCTTGGTGCCACGCCGCTGCAGATCGAGATGACGCTGTTGCGGCCGGCAAGTTATGAGTCCCGCAACACCCCGCAGGAACATCTGACGGCGTTCTACACCACCTGGGATGCGGTGCGCGACCGCCGCTTCGACGCGCTGATTGTCACCGGCGCACCCGTGGAGCACCTGCCGTTTGAGGGCGTGGCGTATTGGCGCGAGCTGACGGCAATCCTGGACTGGACCCGGACGAACGTGTTCAGCAGCCTGTATATCTGCTGGGGTGCCCAGGCGGCGCTGCACCACTTCCACCGCCTGCCAAAATACGATGTCGGCGCCAAGCGGTTTGGCGTATTCCGGCATCGCACGCTTCGGCCGTTCGAGCCGCTGACCAGCGGGTTTGACGACAGCTTTTTCGTTCCGGTATCACGCTACACGGAAGTCCGGCACGCGGATGTCGCTGCGGTTCCCGGGCTGGACATCCTGGTGGAATCCGATGAAAGCGGGCTGTGCCTGCTGCAGGAAACGGCGGCCCGCCGCGTCTATATGTTCAATCATCTTGAATATGATGCCGAAACATTACTTGGCGAGTATCGCCGTGACCGCGACGCCGGTCTCGCAACGGCCTTGCCGTTCAACTACTTCCCGGATGACGATCCGGACCTGCCGCCGCGTATGACCTGGCGCGCCCACCGCACGCTCTTGTTCGGGAACTGGATCAATATGGTCTATCAGGGAACGCCGTACGACCTGGGCCAGCTATAGATGATTTTACAACTAAACTAAATAAGGCGTCATAACACGTGTTGGGAACGCGATGCAGGACGGCCGTTGAGAGCGTAGCACCCGGCTTAGCGTCATGCGCCGAAACGGCACGGCCGCGAGCCGTGGCAAGCGGGCGAACCGGCCCGAAGCCCGGTTCGCGCCGGTCCTGTCTTACTGGGTTTGCGTCGTCCCCGCCGGGGTGGCGGCCGTGGTCTTCTTCTTGGTCTTCTTCGGCTTTTTCTTATGCGGTAAGGGCTGGCTCGGCTTCGGCGGTGCCTCATGGGTCATGGACTGGGCCATGACCGGTTGCGCAGCGAACAGGCCCATGGCGAGGGCCGCGGCGCTCAGGTAACGAAGTTTCATCTCGGGCTCCAGGTCACGATTTTGCGGGTGCAGGTGGCTCAGCGTCGTCGGCACCGTCACGCATGCACGATAGCCGATTCGCCTCCGTTTGCCACTCGCTTTCGTATCGTTCCTGCCGCGCCGAGCGAAAACCGCGCCCACTGTTGCCGTTCAGATAAGAGGCTGGCGGCGGCATCGGCCGCAATGGTATCGAAGCGCCGGCCCGCCCGCCGGTCCAGGCGGAGTGTGACCACATATGTGTGGCTGGGAGACGCACATGCGCCGCCGAATCCTGCCGATCCTGCTGACCGCGATGCTCGCGGCGGGCGCCACGGGGTGCCGGCGGGAACAGCCGGTGCGGCCCGTCGCCGCGCCGCCGGCGGCGCCGATGCCGGCGCCGATGGTTGCGTCCTTCGCGCCGGAGCAGGCCGGCGGCGCCATGATGAAGGCACGCTCCGCCGATGCCACGGACCGGCGCATCGCCTATACCGAGAGCTATGTATTGGAGATGCCGGCCGAGGATGTCGCGCCCGCGCTGCGCCGGGCGGCTGACGCCTGCAATGCCGCCGGCGGATCGGTCCTGCGCTCCCGCCTCGATCGGATGCCGGACGGCTCCGTGCAGGCCTCGCTCTCGGTGCGCATCCCGCCGGACAAGTTCCAGGCCTTCGCCAGCGGGCTGGTCGCGCCACCCGCCCGTCTCGTCAGCCATGCCGAGAATGCCGAGGACAAGACGATCGCCGTGCTCGACATCGAGCGGCGGCTGGCGGCGCAGACCGCGCTGCGCGATCGCCTGACGAACCTGCTGAACGAGGCAAAGGGATCGGTCACCGACCTTGTGGCGGTCGAGAAACAACTGGCTGACGTCCAGGGCCAGATCGAAAGCATGACGGCGCAGCGGGACTATCTGCGGACCATCACCGACACCGTCCGGGTGGAAGTCAGCTACACCGGCCTGATCCAGCAGGCGGGCCCGTTTGATCTGTCGCCGATCCGGGCGGCCGTGGACGATTTCGCCCGCGCGGCGATCGGCTCTGCCGGCGACATGATCACCTGGGTCGCGACGGCGCTGCCCTGGGTGCCCGTCTTGCTGATCGGCTTATGGATCTTGCGGCTGCTGTGGCGCCGGCGGTGATGGGACAGTGACGGTGCCGACGCGTCGTCACCGGCTTGCACCCTGTCGGCGACGTTATGTGTCGGCGATCGCGCGCAGGATCTGGACCGGAGGCAAGCGCGCGGACGGCCGGCCGACGTAAGGTGCACGTTGGATCAATACGACCATTGCTATGCCGTCATGGTTTACCAGGCGGAGCGCGGACCAGGACGACACCGCACAGATAGTGCGGGCGCCTTCATGCGGCACGGTCCCAGGCGCTAATCCACGAGGTCGTGGGCCTCGCGGGTCAGCGCCGCGATCAGGTCGGTGATCTGCGCCTGCAACACCGGAAAGGTCGGTAGCCGCTCAATTCCGATTTCATCCATATAGAGGGACCGGGCGACCTCGACCTGCAGCACATGCACGCCGTTGCCGGGACGGCCGTAATGCGCGGTGATGAAGCCCCCGGCATACGGGTCGTTGCGGCGGACCAGAAAGCCCTGCTCCATCAGGTATGTTTCGACAAAGCGAGTGGCGCGCGAGGCGCAGGAGGCGCCGTGCAGGTCGCCCAGGACGAAGTCGACGGCCCGTCCGGACAGCCGGCGTACCTGCCCGGCCGATGGCATGGAATGGCAGTCGATCAGCCAGCAATAGCCGAACCGTGCTTTCACATCGGCGACAAGGCGCCCCAACGTGTCGTGGAAGGGCCGCCAGTAGCTCAGGATGCGCCGCTCCGCCTCGGCAAAGGACAGCTTGCGGCTGTAGATCGGCTCACCCGAAGCGACGACACGGGCGATCGTCCCCAACCCGGCGCCGACGCGCGGGCTCGTGGTGTTGACCCAGTCCGGCAGCTTGTCGTGGAACATGGCCGGGTCCAGTTCCCACGGCTCCCTGTTGGCGTCGCAGAACGCCCGCGGGAAGTTGGCCGCGAGCAGCGGTGCGCCATGGTCCGGCGCGGCGGCAAACAGTTCCTCAACGAAGCTGTCCTCGCTCCGGCGCAGGTTTAGCGGGCACAGGCGTGCCGCGGACAGAAACTCAGGGCTATAGGCGCGGCCCGAATGCGATGAGGCAAACACCACCGGCGCGTAGGGATGGCGCGGCATCCGCAGCGTGAACGGACCGTCGTCGTCCGCGCTGGCCTGCGCGGCGGCGTCGGTGTCGATCTGTGAAGAGGGAAGCGGGCCGTCCATGCCCCTATGAAAGGCGTGAATGCGGCCGTTGTCATCAGCGAACATGCGCATCGTTCGCATCTGAACGCAGCCGGTGGCACACGGTTCTTTGACCGGCGCCGCGATCACGCTGCTTCTACAGCACCAGCGCGCCGAGCAGGGCGTCCAGGCGCAGCAATCCGTCGGGCAGCGCGACCAGGTGGCTGTCGGTCAGCTGGAGGTAACCTTCCTCCTGGGCGGCTGTCAGGATTGCCGGGTCAACCGACTGCGCCAGCGTGCGACCCGTACGAGCCGTGAAGCGCGCCAGATCAATGCCCTCGGCGAGGCGGAGGCCCATCAGCAACGCCTCGCGCGCGCGTTCCTCCGGCGGAACTGCCGCGTCGTCGGTCATCGCGTGGCCGTCGCGCTCGACGCGCACCGCCCAGATTTCCGGCGCGCGGTGGCGCCGCGTCGCGTGCAGCGTGCCGTCAATGGTGATACGACCATGCGCGCCGGCGCCGATCCCGGCGTAGTCGAGGTAGCGCCAATAGGCCAGGTTGTGCCGGCTCTCACAGCCAGGCACGGCATAGTTGGAAACCTCATAGCGCAGCAGGCCGGCGCGGGCGCACTCCTCGGCGGTGGCGCTATACAGGTCGGCGGCAAGGTCCGGATCCGGCAGGACCAGCGCGCCGGTGCGGTGGCGGGCTTCGAACTGCGTGCCGGGTTCCACGGTCAGTTGATACAGCGACAAATGGTCGGACACGATCCCCAGCGCGGTGCGCAACTCGGCCTGCCAAGCGGCGATCGTCTGTCCGGGCCGGGCGTAGATCAGGTCAAACGAGACGCGCGGGAACAGCCCGCGCGCCAGGTGCAGTGCCGCCACCGCTTCCGCGCTGGAGTGCTGGCGGCCGAGCATGTGCAGCGCGGCGGGGTCGAGGCTTTGGATGCCGATCGACACGCGGTTGACGCCGGCGGCGCGGAAGTCGCGCAAGCCGTTGGCTTCGATGCTGGTGGGGTTGGCCTCCAGGGTGATTTCGATGCCCGGGTCGACATCAAACAGCGCCGCCGCGTCATCCAACAGGCCGGCGACGGTGGCTGCCGCCATCAGGCTGGGCGTGCCGCCGCCAAAGAAGACGGAGGTCAGGCGCCGCCGTCCGAGGCGTTCCGCCTCGAAGCGGAGTTCCCGGCGCAGCGCGGCGGCAAAGCGCTCCTGGTCAATGCGTTCGCGGACGTGGGAGTTGAAGTCGCAGTACGGACACTTGGCCAGGCAGAACGGCCAGTGGATGTAGAGCGCGAGCGGTTCGGGCGCGGACGTCATCGTCAGGCAGATGGGGACGCTGCGGCGCTAAGGCCTCGTCTCTCTCCGCGGATCCCGCGGACCAGAGCAAATGTGAGGTCCTGGGTCACGCCGGCGCGGCTGGTTCCGTCATCACCTGGCGTGTCCAGGCCACCGGCAGCGGCGTGCGGTAGCAGGACAGGCTCGCGCCTTTGCCCCGTCACAACCGCAGCGCCGGCGGAATCCGCAGCCCGAGGCTGTTGGGCACACTCCACACCTCCCGCACCTGGCGCACGATATGGAACCCGGCGCGCAGATAGGTCGGCAGCGCGCGCGGATGGTCCGCGGTGCAGGTATTGACCGTCATGCCCCGGGCGCCCCGTCGCCAGACCTCATCGACGGAGCGGCGCAGGAATGCCAGCCCGACGCCGCTGCCGACGGCGTGGGGCAAGAGCCCGAAATAGCTCAGGTTGATGTCCGGCCAGTGCCGCGAGTCGAGCTCGAAGAACCCGGCCGGCTCGCCGCCCTGGTAGAGCGTGTGGATGCTCACCGCCGGGTCGGCCAGCAGCGCCGCAAGTTCCCGGTCCGGCATGGTGCGCCGCAGCCACCATACGTAATCGGCGCCTACAGTATTATAAAGGTAACGATAAAATCCCACCGACGGCGCTCTGGCCCGTACCACTTGCATGTCGGATGGCAAGGCCGGTCCGGACTGCCGCGGCGCTTCGTCCATGCGAAGAAATGTAACAGTGACCCCGACCCGGGTGACGGGACTCATCGGCTGACCTCTGCTTGGACCGACCGGTCGTTAGCCGGAAGCGGCGCCTATCCGCGAATCATGCTGCCATAGGCGATCATGGGGCGAGAGGCCAGCCCTTCCCGATGTCCGGTTGCAACGCCGTTTTGCTCTGGCGCCGGGTCCGAATTTCATCAATAGTTGTTTTTTGTAGAAAACGCCCAGGACCAACGCTTCACGATCAACGACTGGCTGGCAACGACTGGCTGGACAGGTCGCATCGGCACCGCGGTTCGGCCGTTGCGGCGTTCTGAGCCTCGCGCGCGGAGTTCAAGACTTGAAGACAGACACCGGCCCTCATCGGTCGATGCCAAGGCTGGGCCTGCTTGCGGTGCTGGCCGTCGCTGCTCCGTTTGCCTGCCTCACTGCCGTCCCGGTACAGGCGCAGCCACAAGGCGTGCCGGTCACGATCGCAAAGACAGAGCGTCAGGACATGCCGATCTGGCTGCGCGGCCTGGGCACGGTGCAGGCCAACTTCGCCGCCGGGATCCGTCCCCGCGTGGACGGCACGCTGACCCAGGTGCCCGTCAAGGAAGGCGAGGACGTCAAGAAGGGCCAGCTTCTGGCCGTGATCGACCCGCGGCCATACCAGGCGGCGCTGGATGCGGCGATGGCCAAGAAGGCGCAGGACCAGGCGCACCTGGCCAATGCCAAGGCTGACCTGGAGCGCTACAACTCCCTGGTGAAGCGGGACTTCGCATCCCGCCAGCAGGTTGAAACGCAGGAATCCACCGTCAAGCAGGTCATGGCAACGATCCAGGGCGATGACGCGCAGATTGAGGCGGCGCAGCTTAACCTGAGCTTCTGCTATATCACCGCGCCATTCGACGGCCGCGTCGGGCTGCGCACTGTCGATCCCGGCAACGTCGTGCGCGCCACTGAGTCGGCGCCGATCATGACGGTCACGCAGGTGCAGCCCATCTCGGTGACGTTCACCCTGCCGCAGGACAATCTGCCGCGGATCACCGCCGCCATGGCAAAAGGCAAGCTGGAGGTGGTGGCCTATGCCGCCGACGATACCACCTTGCTGGACCGCGGCACCCTGATCACGGTCGACAATGCGATCGATACCGCCACCGGCACGATCAAGCTGAAGGCGACGTTCCCGAACGAGAAGCGGACGCTCTGGCCCGGCCAGTTCGTGCGGACCCGCCTGCTGCTCGGCATCGAACCACAGGTGGTGACGGCGCCGGCGATGGCGGTGCAGCACGGGCCGAAGGGGCTGTACGTCTACCAGGTCAAGCCGGACAACACCGTGGCGGTGCAGCCGATCACCGTGTCGCGTGAGGAAGCCGGCAAGGCGGTCATTGCCGACGGGCTGACTGAGGGCGTGCCGGTGGTGGTCGCCGGCCATTCGCGGCTGCAGGCCGGCGCCAAGGTCGCCGCCCGTGAGGCCACGCCGGCGGCGCCGCCAAAGACCGGAAGCTGAGGGAAGGGGACAGACGGCGCCATGAGCATCTCGACCCCCTTCATCCGGCGCCCGATCGCGACTTCGCTGCTGACGGCGGCGCTGGTGCTGGTCGGGCTGGCCGCGTTTCCGTTCCTGCCGGTCGCGCCCCTGCCGCGCGTCGACTTCCCCACCATTAATGTCGTCGGCAGGTACCCTGGTGCCAGCCCGGAGACGATGGCCTCGGCTGTGGCGCAGCCGCTGGAACGGCAATTCGCGCAGATACCCGGTGTGGCCCAGATGACGTCGGTCAGCGTGCAGGGGCAGACACAGATCACCCTGCAGTTCGACCTGGACCGCAACATCGACGGCGCCGCCGGCGATGTGCAGGCGATGATCAACGCCGCCAGCGGACAGCTGCCCAAGAACCTGCCGTCGGCGCCCACCTATTATAAGGTGAACCCGTCGGACTCGCCGATCATGATCCTGGCGGTGCAGTCCGATGAGCTGCCGCTGATCGAGGTCAACGATTACGCCGACGTGGTGCTGGCGCAGCAGCTGTCGCAGCTATCAGGCGTGTCGCAGGTGCTGATCGGCGGCGAGCAGAAGCGCGCTGTGCGCGTGCAGGTCGACCCGGCCAAGCTGGCGGCGATGAACCTGACGCTGGAAGACGTGCGCGGCATGCTGGTCAACGCCACGGTCAACAGCCCGAAAGGCACGATCGATACGCCCGACCGAGGCTACACGGTCTACAACAATGACCAGTTGACCAAGGCGGAGCAGTACGCCGACGTGATCCTGGCCTGGCGCAACGGCGCGCCGGTGCGGGTGAAGGATATCGGCCAGGCAATCGACGGGCCGGAGAACCAGTTGCTGGCCGGCTGGCAGAACGGCAAGCGCGGTATCGTGCTGATCGTCTTCAAGCAGCCCGGCGCGAACGTCGTGGAGACGGTGGAGCGGATCAAGGCCAAGCTGCCGCTGCTGGAAGCGTCAATGCCGCCATCGGTGAAGGTCGCCGTGGTCATGGACCGCACGCTGACCATCCGGGCGTCGCTGGAGGACGTGGAGTTCACCCTGATGCTGTCCATCGCCCTCGTGGTGATGGTGATTTTCATCTTCCTGCGCAGCTTCTGGGCCACCGTCATCCCTTCCATCACCGTGCCGGTGGCGCTGATCTGCACCTTCGCCGTGATGTACCTGATGAACTACAGCCTGAACAACCTGTCGCTGATGGCGCTGACCATCGCGGTCGGGTTCGTCGTCGACGACGCGATCGTCATGCTGGAGAACATCTACCGCTACATCGAGGAAGGCATGAACCCGATGGAGGCGGCGCTGAAGGGCGCCGGCGAGATCGGCTTCACCATCATCTCGATCAGCCTGTCGCTGGTCGCGGTGTTCATCCCGCTACTGCTGATGGGCGGCATCGTTGGCCGCCTGTTCCGCGAATTCGCCATGACGGTCACCATCGCGGTGCTGGTCTCCGCCTTTGTGTCGCTGACACTGACGCCGATGATGTGCTCGCGCTTCCTGCGGCCGCACCACGGCACGCACAACATCGCCTATCGGGTAATCGAGGGCTTCTTCAATGGCATGATCGCCTTCTACCGGCGGACGCTGGACATCGCGCTGCGCTTCCATGTCATCACCTTCCTGGCCTTCGTCGCCACGGTGGCGCTGACCGGCTACCTGTTCGTCGTGATCCCCAAGGGGTTCTTCCCGCCGCAGGATACCGGTGTGGTGTTCGGCATCACCGAAGCGTCGCAGGACACATCCTTCACCCGGATGGCCGAGGTGCAGGAAAAGCTGCAGGAGATCGTGGCCAAGGATCCGGACGTCGCCTCCTACGGCGCGACCATCGGTGCCGGTGTCGGCGGGCAGACGCCGAATAACGGGCGCATGTATATCGCGCTGAAGAACTGGGATGAGCGCACCGGCGGCAGCGCGCAGGACCTGATCGCCCGCCTGCGGCCGAAATTCGCCCAGGTCAGCGGCGGCATGGCGTTCCTGCAGGCGGCGCAGGACGTGCGCGTCGGCGGCCGGCTGTCGAAGACCGAGTTCCAGTACACACTGCAGGGCGCGGACCTCGGCGAGTTGTTCGACTGGGCGCCGAAGGTGCTGGCGCGGCTGAAGTCGCTGCCGATGCTGCGCGACGTTACCAGCGACCAGCAGGTCGGCGGGACGACCGTCACCATGGTCATCGATCGCGACAAGGCGGCGCAGCTTGGCGTGTCGGTCGCTGCTATCGATGAGACGCTGTACGATGCGTTCGGCCAGCGGCAGATCGCCCAGTACTTCACCCAGGTGAACACCTATAAGCTGGTGCTGGAAGTCGATCCGGTGCAGGCGCGTAAGCTGGAGACGCTGGACTGGCTGTATGTCCGTTCCAGCACCGGCGCCGCGGTGCCGCTGTCGGCGCTGGCGCATTGGAGCACGGTGCCGGTGCAGCCGCTGTCGATCAGCCACCAGAGCCAGTTCCCGGCTGTCACCATCTCCTTCAACCTGGCGAAGGGCGCGGCGCTTGGCGAGGCGGTCACGGCGATCGATAGGGCCATGCAGGATCTGGGTGTGCCGATCGCCATCCAGGGCTCGTTTCAGGGCACGGCGCAGGCGTTCCAGGCATCGTTGAAGAGCACGCCCTACCTGATCGCGGCGGCGGTCATCACCGTCTACATCATCCTGGGCATTCTGTATGAGAGTTACATCCTGCCGCTGACGATCCTGTCGACGATCCCGTCGGCGGGCGTGGGTGCGCTGCTGATGCTGATGATGTTCGGCTATGACATGTCAGTCATCGCCTTGATCGGCATCATCCTGCTGATCGGCATCGTCAAGAAGAACGGCATCATGATGGTGGACTTCGCCATCACGGCGGAGCGGCGCGATGAGATGACGCCGCACGCCGCCATCCGCCAGGCGTGCCTGCTGCGCTTCCGGCCGATTCTGATGACGACGATGGCGGCGCTGCTGACCGGGTTGCCGCTGATGCTGGGCACCGGGGCCGGGTCGGAGTTCCGGCGGCCTCTGGGCTACGCAATGGTCGGCGGGTTGGCATTGAGCCAGATCCTGACGCTGTACACGACACCGGTGATCTATTTGTATCTCGACCGCCTGCAGCACTGGCTGTCGCCACGCCGGCGCCGGATGCCGGCACTGGCGGCGAAGATGGGGGCACAGGCCGACTGAGCCCACGTGCAGGCGCCATCGCTAGCTCGGCGTTTATGCTGAACTGGATGGCGTACGCGCCGCCGCACGGGCTAACGCTTTGTGCGATTGAAGAATTGGCGGCTGGATGGTGGGCGCGACAGGGATTGAACCTGTGACCCCTACCGTGTCAAGGTAGTGCTCTCCCGCTGAGCTACGCGCCCGCCGAACCGGGAGCAGGTGTTTAGCCCGCTCCGATCACACTCTGCAAGGGCGCCGGAAAAATTCTCTTCCATGCACCTGATTGCCATCGGCCGCCTGCGCGACGGACCCGAAGCGGCGCTGTTCGACCGCTATGCGACCCGCCTGCGACCTCGCCTTACGCTCACTGAACTGCCCGAGGCGCGCGGCGCGCCGGCCGAGGTCAAGCGGCGGGAAGGCGCGGCGCTGCTGGCCGCCGTGCCGCGCGGCGCCTTCGTCGTTGCGCTCGACAGCGGTGGGCCGGCCCTCGACAGCGCCGCGCTGGCCGTTCGGCTCGAACAATGGCTGGCCGCCGGACATACGCCCTGCTTCCTCATTGGCGGCGCCGAGGGACTCGATGCCACGGTTATCCAGCGCAGCGACTTTGTCCTGTCGCTGGGGATGATGACCTGGCCGCACTTCCTGGTCCGCGCCATGCTGGCGGAGCAGATCTATCGCGCCCGCTCGATCGCGACCGGGCATCCATACCATCGCGCCGGACGTCCGCAGGCATGACGCCTCGCCGTCGGCGGCAGCGTCGTCGACCGGGCTGCGGCTGGGACGCATGCCTCCCAACATTGACAGATCGTCAGTAAACTGTGCTTGCATCGGCCCGCGTCTCGCGCCATGTGCTCAGGCCAGCAGCGGTCGGTCCCATAGGCGCCGGCGTTCAGTTACAGCAACCGTCAGCGTCAGATGCAGGCTGAGGTGGTGGAGGTTAAATGGGTAGTTTCAGCATTTGGCACTGGCTGATCGTTCTGGCCGTTATCCTTGTGCTTTTCGGCGGGGGCAACAAGATCAGCGGGCTGATGGGCGACTTCGCCAAGGGCATCAAGTCGTTCAAGAAGAACATGGCCGAACCGGACGACGCCTCGATGGAAGAGGCCAACGCCAAGCCGTCGGGCACCATTTCCGGGCCTGAGAATCGTGCTGCCTCGACCACAACCACCCGGGAACCGTCCGCCACCTCGTGAATTATGCATCGGAGTGGGTTGCGGTTCGCCGCGAACCCGCTACCGTATCGTAGCGATTCACCCAGTGCGCCTCACCCATGGCTCCGGTGAGGCGACCAGTTCAAGCCGGGCCTGAGGGCGAACGGCGAAGGGGCGGCAGGAAGCCTGATGGACAGAACAATCACCAAAAGGGGTGTGGCCACCGACTCGGTGCAATTTGGCACGGCGTCGGCGCTCGATACTGCCTCGATTCTCGACGCCTACCGGCGATGGGCCGGGGTGTATGACGCCGTCTTCGGCGGTGTCTCCTCCTGGGGCCGCCAGAAGGCGGTGACGCTCGTCAATCGCCTGCCTGGGCGGGACGTGCTGGAAGTGGGCGTCGGCACCGGGCTGGCGCTCCCACACTACAACCGGGATAAACGGATTACCGGCATCGACCTGTCGGAGGAGATGCTGCGCAAGGCGAAGGCGCGCACCCGCAAGGAAGGTCTGTCGCACGTCCACGCCCTGCTGGAGATGGACGCCGAGAAGACGACCTTCGCGGACCAGTCCTTCGACATCGCGGTGGCAATGTTCGTCGCCTCCGTCGTGCCGAATCCGAAGGCGCTGCTGCAGGAGATGCGGCGGCTGGTGCGTCCTGGCGGGAACATCCTGTTCATCAATCACTTTGCTGCCGACAAGGGGCCGCGCTGGTGGCTGGAGCGGACGATGGCGCCCGCCTCCCGCGCGCTGGGCTGGCACCCGGATTTCTCGATGGAGGCGATTTTTTCGCCTGAAGACCTGGCGCAGCTCGAAGCCGAACCGGTCCGGCCGCTTGGCCTGTTCACCTTGGTCCGGCTGCGTGCCTGAGCTTGCGGGCGGCCCTCGCGGCCGCCTGAACCGGCCGCGTCAGATTCGTCTGAAAAGCGGCGCCTGGGGACCTTGATCTTCCCCAACGCCTCGGCTACGCCGAGGCCGATCGGCGAGGTCCCGAATTTCGTTCGGCCCACGCTGCGGCGATCGGATTGGGGAACTCGGTCTATGCGGATACTGAAGCGGCTCTCGGCACTCGCGGCTGGATTTGCCGCAACCTTGCTGACCGTGCCGTGCGCAATGGCGCAGGGTGTCGTCGGCGCGCCAAAGGGCTGGGAAATGGGCATGCAGCCCGCCTTTGGCCCACTCAAGGAACGCGCCATCGAGCTGCATAACCTGGTGCTGGTGATCATCACCATCATCACGCTGTTCGTCGGCGCGCTGCTGATCTGGGTGATGTATCGCTTCAACAGCCGCCGCAATCCGAATCCGAGCCAGAACAGCCACAACACGTTCCTGGAGATTGCCTGGACGGTCGTTCCGGTGCTGATCCTGGTGATCATCGCCATCCCGTCCTTCCGCCTGATCTACTTCCAGGATCGCACGCCGGATCCGGACATGACGGTGAAGGTGACGGGCCATCAGTGGTACTGGTCGTACAACTATCCTGACCAGGGCGGCTTCGACCTGGACAGCCGCTACATCATGGATGACGACCTGAAGCCCGGCCAGAAGCGCCTGCTGGACGTCGACAACCAGATGATCATCCCGGTCGGCAAGAAGGTCCGCATCCTGACCGCCAGCACCGACGTGATCCACAGCTTCTTTATCCCGTCGCTGGGTCTGCAGCGCTACGCGATTCCGGGCCGCACGATCGAGACCTGGGTCGAGGCGTCGGTGCCGGGCGTGTTCTATGGCCAGTGCAACCAGATCTGCGGTGAGAACCACAGCCGCATGCCGATCGCCATCAAGGCGGTGCCGCAGAATGAGTTCGACACCTGGGCGCAGCAGCAGAAGAAGGCTGCCGACGCCGGCAAGACGCCGAAGCTGGCGCTGCAGTAACCAACCCGGAAGGGCCGGCCGATGAGCGGCATGACAACCCCGGCTGTCCTGCAGGAGCCCGCGTCGTCCGCAAGCGACGCGATCCTGGAGGCGGACTACCGCGACTGGATCATGCTGCTGAAGCCGCGGGTGCTGACGCTTGTCGTCTACTCCGGCGTGATTGGCCTGCTTGTTGCGCCGGGTCGCCTGCACGCGGTGCTGGCGCTGACGGCGGTGCTGTGCATCACCGTGGCGGCCGGCGCCTGTGGCGCCATCAATATGTGGTACGACCGCGATATCGACGCGATCATGCGGCGCACCAGCAAGCGGCCGATCCCGGCCGGGCGCATTTCGCCGGAAGGGGCACTGGGGTTCGGCGTCATCCTGGCCGTCGGTTCCGTTATCGTCATGTTCCTGGCGGTGAACGCCGCCGCCGCCGCGGTGCTGGCGCTGTCGATCGGCTTCTACGTGTTCGTCTATACGATGTGGCTGAAGCGCCGGACGCCGCAGAACATCGTCATCGGCGGCGCCGCCGGTGCCTTCCCGCCGGTGATCGGCTGGGCCGCGGTGACCGGATCGGTCGATCTCGTGCCGCTGATCCTGTTCGCGATCATCTTCATCTGGACGCCGCCGCATTTCTGGTCGCTGGCGCTCTGGGCCAATGACGACTACCGCCGCGCCGGCGTGCCGATGCTGCCGGTCACCAACGGGGCGAAGGAAACCCGCTGGCAGATCTTCATCTACACGCTGATCCTGGTGCCGGTCAGCCTGGCGCCGGTGTTCGTCGGCTTCAGCGGCCTTCCTTACGCTGTCGCCGCGGTGGCCCTGGGCGCCGTCTTCGTGCAGCGCGCCTGGGCGACGCTGCGCGACCGGCAGGATGCGAACGGTGTCAGCCTGACCAAGGATGCGCCGGCAAAAAAGGCGTTCAAGTTTTCCATCTACTACCTGTTCGCCCTGTTCGGCGTTCTGGCCATTGACCACTTCATCTGGTGAGTTTCATGGCCGACGACCACCACGATCGCGAAACCTCCACGCAGATCAACCAGCGGCGCCGTGGACGCAGCTGGGCAATCATGATCGTGCTGCTGGCACTGGCCGCGCTGTTCTACGCCATCACCATCGTCAAGATGGCGCGTCTGTAGATGCAGCGGACCAGGCGCAATACGGTTCTCGCCGTCACCACCGTTTCGGTGATGCTGGGGATGCTCGGCCTGTCGTTTGCGGCCGTCCCGCTGTACCGCCTGTTCTGTGCGGTGACCGGCTTCGGCGGTACACCGTCGATCGGTCTCGCCGCGGCACCGGGAGCGTCTGGCGGAACGATCCGCGTGCGCTTCAACGCCGACACCAACCCGGCGCTGCCCTGGAAGTTCGGGCCGGACCAGAATGAGGTCACCCTGCCGATCGGCGAGGAGCAGATTGCCTTCTACCGGGCGACCAACGAGGCCGGGCATCCGGTCACCGGCATGGCGCTGTACAATGTGACGCCGGAGAAGGTGGGCAAGTATTTCCACAAGACGGCCTGCTTCTGTTTCAACAAGCAGACGCTGGAGGCCGGCCAGACCATGGAATTCCCCGTCACCTTCTGGGTCGATCCGGCGATCAGGGACGACCCGAGCACGGCGGATGTGAAGACGATTACGTTGTCGTATACGTTTTTCCGTTCGGTTGAGGATGCGGCAAAAGCCGGCGCCCTGGCCAAGGCGGGCCCCCATGTCGGCCCGTTGTCGGACCCGAATGGAGCCGGTGCGAAAACGAATTGAGTTAAGGGCCGGCACTTGAACGGTGGCGGAATCCGGCGATGATGCGTCGGCCGTGTCTGGGCGGTTCCCCGGGCGTGTTGATGGTAGGTTTGGCATGAGCAGCGACGCGCACGGCGCCCCCGCAGTGGTCAGTTCGGGACTGAAGCAGCCGTATCATCTTCCCGATCCCAGCCCGTGGCCGCTGACCGGCGCGATCGGCGGGTTCCTCACGGTTGTCGGCATCATTCTGGCGGCGCACAAAGGCAGCTACATCGTCCTGCTGCTGGGCCTGCTGACCGTGCTGGGCACGATGTTCTTCTGGTGGCGCGACGTGCTGAAGGAAAGCAACACGCCCGGCGCCCACAGCGCCATTGTGCGACTCGGCCTGCGCTACGGCATGACGCTGTTCATCGCCTCCGAGGTGATGTTCTTCGTCGGCTTCTTCTGGGCCTATTTCAACTTCCTGATCTTCCCGGAGACGCAGGGTGACGGCCAGACCGTGTGGCCGCCGTCGAACATCTACACGTTCGATCCGTTCCACCTGCCGTTCCTGAACACGATGATCCTGCTGCTGTCCGGCACGACCATCACCTGGGCCCATCACTGCCTGCTGGAAGGCAACCGCAAGGGGCTGATCCAGGGCCTGGGCATCACCGTCCTGCTGGGCCTGAGCTTCACCTTCTTCCAGGCGCTGGAATACATGCACGCCCCGTTCAAGTTCGTCGGCGGTGGCGTGTATCCCTCCACCTTCTTCCTGGCGACCGGCTTCCACGGCTTCCACGTCATCGTCGGCACCTGTTTCCTGATCGTGTGCTGGATGCGCGCGAACAACGGCGCCTTTACGCCGCAGCGCCACTTCGGCTTCGAAGCGGCAGCCTGGTACTGGCACTTCGTCGACGTGGTGTGGCTGTTCCTGTTCGTCTGCATCTACTGGTACGGTGCGGGCCAACTCGCCGCCGAGTAACCGTATGGCTCCGAAACAGCAGGCGCCGTTCATGCCGACGGCCCTGCGCTGCAAGTGCCCTCGCTGCGGCGAGGGCACATTGTTTAAGAACCTGTTGGAAGTGCGGCCCGCGTGCGAGAAGTGCGGGCTGGATTTGACAAAGGTCGACGTCGGGGACGGTGCAGTCGTCCCGGTCATCATGGTGCTCGGCGCAATTATCGTGATCCTCGCCTTCTGGGTGGAGTTCAAATACGAGCCGCCGCTCTATGTGCATGCGATCCTTTGGGTAGCGGTGACGACGCCGCTGGCCATCTTCCTCATGCGTGTGACGAAGGCCGCGCTGGTCATCCAGCAATACCGCCACAGGTCCTCCGAGATGGGATTGTGACGCCGGCGCTTCGGCGTCTGCTGCTTCCAGCCCTGGTCACGGCGGTTGCTGTCCTGATCCTGCTGGGGCTTGGCACGTGGCAGGTCGAGCGGCTGCAATGGAAGCGTGCCATCCTGGCGCAGATCGATGCCGGCGAGCGGGCACCGCCGGTTCCGCTTGGCCCGCATCCCGAACCGTTCACCAAGGTCACGGTCAGTGGCCGCTTCCGGTTCGACAAGGCCGCGTTGTACGGCGCCGAGGTGCGGCAGGAGCGGGGCGGCGCCATCATGGGTGCGCAGCAGATCGTGCCGCTGGAGCGGACGGGGGCACCGCCGATCCTGGTGGAACGCGGCTGGGTGCCGGGCACGCCGTCCAGCCAGGTCGATCAGCCGACCGGGGAGGTCGCGGTCACCGGCTATGTCCGACCCGGTGAGCCCGCGCACTGGTTCACGCCGGCCACCGATCTTGCGGCGCGCCGCTTTTACGCGCTGGATCCGGAAGCCATGGGCGTAGCGCTCGGCCTGCCGAAACCGGCGCCGTTCGTGCTTGTGGCGCTGGGCTCCGTCCCGCCGGGCCAGTATCCGGTGCCGGCGGGGAGCTTGCCGCGGCCGCAGAATAACCATCTCTCCTATGCCATCACCTGGTACGGCCTGGCGGTGGCAGCGATCGCCGTCTTCATCGTCTGGGCAAGAAAGCGTCCCGAGCCATGAATGAAGCCTACCAGCGCCTGACAGAACGGTTCCGCCGCGTCGCCACCATTGGCGAGTGCGCGGCGATGCTGAATTGGGACTCGGCCGCGGTGATGCCGGCGGGCGGCGCCGCGGCCCGCGCGGATCAGCTTGCCCTGCTGGCGGGGCTGGAGCACCAGACCTTGACCGCATCCGAGGTAGCCGCGGACCTGACCGGAGCGGTGGTGGCGGACGAGTGGGACCAGGCGAATCTCCGCCTCATGGAACATGCCTGGCGCCGCGCCCGGGCGGTGCCCGAGGATCTGGTGGTGGCGCTGGCGAAGGCGGCGTCCACCTGTGAGAAGGTCTGGCGCACGGCGCGCGAGGCGGCTGACTTCTCCATCGTGCAGCCGAACCTGGTTGAGGTGGTGAACCTGACCCGCCAGACCGCCGACGCCCTGTCCGCCGCGCTTGGCCTGACGCCGTATGATGCGCTGATGGATGGGTACCAGCCTGGGATCGGGGCCGATGACGTGGCGCCGATCTTCGCGGCATACGAAACGTTCCTGGCAACCGCGCTGCCGGAGGCGGAGGCGCGGCAGGACCGGCGGGCGGCGCCGGTTCGGCCGGCCGGACCCTTTCCGCTGGCGGCGCAGGAGATTCTGTGCCGCTCCGTCGCCGAACGCCTGGGACTGGATTTCGAGCGTGCGCGGCTGGATCAGTCGGCACACCCCTTCTCGGGCGGCACGCCGACGGATGTACGGATCACGACGCGCTATGACGAGAATGACTATGCCAGCGCCATGATGGCGGTGATCCATGAGACCGGCCACGCGCTCTACGAACAGGGGCTGCCGGCGCGTTATGCGCGACTGCCGGTGGGACAGGCGGCCGGCATGGCCATGCATGAGAGCCAGTCGCTGATTTTCGAGATGCAGGCGGCGCGGTCGGATGCATTCCTGGGCTATCTCGGGCAGGCCTACCACGAGATGTTCGGCGGCGACCCCGCCGCATGGCGCAGGCACAATCTCGGCCGCCTGCTGCGCCGGGTGGAGCGCAGCTTTATCCGCGTCGAGGCGGACGAGATGACCTATCCGGCGCATGTGATCCTGCGCTTCCGGCTGGAGCGGGCGATGATCGACGGGCAGTTGCGCGTCGAGGACCTTCCGGGCGCCTGGAATGACGGCCTGACGGCCCTGCTGGGCATTACGCCACCGGATGATGCGCGCGGCTGCCTGCAGGATATCCACTGGTATGACGGCGCGTTCGGCTATTTCCCGAGCTACACGCTGGGCGCCATGGCGGCGGCGCAGCTGATGGCAGCGGCACGGGATCAGCTCGATGATCTGGATGCGGCGCTGGAGCAGGGTGACCTGGCGCCGCTGTTGGGCTGGCTGCGGCAGAACGTCCATGCCGTCGGCAGCCGGTTGAGCTTCAACGAGATCCTGCGAGAAGCCACCGGGCGGCCGCTGGATCCGACAGCGTTCCAGGAGCATCTGCGGGTGCGATATTTGGGATAAGGCTGCGGCGTCCGGGCGGCCTTGCAATCTCCGCCTGCCTGAACGCGTGCACGCCGTGATATAGGTCCGGACCATGGCAAGCACGCCCGACCGGTTTGCTGACCGAACTGACGCAGGCCGCATGCTGGCGACCCGTCTCGCCGCGCTGGCCTTGCCGAACCCGGCGGTCTACGCACTGCCACGCGGTGGCGTGCCAGTTGCGCGTGTGATCGCCGACCGGCTGGGCGCGCCGCTCGACCTGATCCTGGTGCGCAAAATCGGTGCTCCGCATCAACCGGAGCTGGCACTCGGCGCGGTGGTCGACGGTGTGCCGCCGCAGACGATCGTGAATGAGGATGTGCGGCAAGTGACCGGGGCCGATGAGGCCTACCTGGAGCGGACCCGCCAGCACGAACTGGCAGAGATCGAGCGGCGCCGTGCCTTGTACCTGGCCGGACGTCAGCGGATCAATCCTGCCGGCCGGTCGGTGATCGTTGTCGATGATGGCCTGGCGACCGGAGCCACCGCAAAGGCGGCGCTGACGGCGATCCGCCGCCAGGGTGCGGCGCGGGTCATTCTCGCCGTGCCGGTCGCACCGGAGGCGACGCTGGAGGAAATGCAGGAATTTGCCGACGAGGTCGTCTGCCTGGTACCAGCGCGCCGGTTCGGCGGCGTCGGCGCGTTCTATGACGACTTCCATCAGTTGAGCGATGCCGAAACGATCGGCCTGCTGTCATCGCCGATGCAGCGCGGGGACATGCGGTGCTGAAACGGATCGCTCGCGTGAGCGCGGCGTAGGTCGCACCGCCGCGGTCATTGGCGCCGCTTGAGAAACGCCTCCTCCACGTCCCGCAACTGGTCCTTGCCGAAGAACATGTCGTCGCCAACGAAAAAGGTTGGCGAGCCGAATGCGCCGCGGGCGACCGAGGCGTTGGTGTTGTCGATCAACGCCTGCTTCACGTCCGCGTCCTGCGCACGCTGCATCAGGCGCTCGGCGTCCAACCCCCCGTCGGCCAGGGCGGTGCGGATCACTGCCGGGTCGTCCATCTTGCGTTCCTGCTCCCACATCGCGCGGTAGACGACATCGACGTAACGCTCGAAACAATCTTCACGCTGGGCGGCGACGGCGCCGCGCATGATCGCCAGCGTATTGACCGGGAAGAACGGGTTGCGGCGGAATTCGGTGATGCCGTGCTTGTCGATGAAGCGGCGCGTTTCCAGGGCCAGGAAGGCGCGCTTGGCCGGGATGTCGGCGAATGCCTCCATCGGTGAGCGGTTGTTGGTCGCCTTGAACACGCCGCCCAGCAGCACGGGCACGTAACGAAAACGCCCGCCCGTGCGCGCTTCGATCGCCGGAATGACCCGGTGCGACAGATAGGCATTAGGGCTGCCGAAGTCGAAATGGAATTCGATGTCGTCCATGTCACCACCTCTCGCCGAACGGCCGCAGGTCGAGTTCGTGCGTCCAGGCATCGCGCTTCTGCTGATGCAGATACCAATAGGCATCGGCAATGGACGCCGGGTTCATCAGCACGTCAGGCGCTACTTCGGCGCTGCCGGTTGCCTTTGCGCGCCGTTCGCGCACCCAGGCGGTGTCGACGCCGGAGTCGATGACCAGATGCGCGACATGGATGTTCTTCGGCCCAAGTTCGCGCGCCATGCTCTGCGCCAGGGCGCGCAGCCCGGCCTTGGCACTGGCGAAGGCGGCAAAGCCGGACCCGCCGCGCACGCTGGCGGTGGCGCCGGTGAAGAAGATGGAGCCACGCCCGTGCTGCAGCATCAGCCGCGCGGCTTCCCGTCCGGTGAAAAAGCCGGCGTAGCACGCCATCTCCCACACCTTGCGGAACACGCGCTCCGTCGTCTCCAGGATCGGGAAATTGACGTTGCCGCCAACATTGAAAATGCACGCTTCCAGCGGCGCGGTGCGGTCGGCCTCCGCCAGGAAGTCGATGACCGATTGTTCCTGCCGCGCATCCAGCGTGCGGCCGTGGCAGATCCCGCCGGCAGCTTCAATCTCAGCGACCAGAGGGGCGAGCTTGTCGCCGTTGCGGCGGCCGGCGAAGACTGTGTAGCCCTCGGCGGCGAAGCGGCGGCTGATCGCGGCGCCGATATAGTCGCCGGCGCCGACGACGGCGACCGAGGCGTTGCGTGAGGCGGTCACGGCGAGCCCTCCTGCTGTGGGAGCGTTCAGGCTAACCGGACGCCGGGCTGAGCGGAAGGAACCTCAGTGTCAGTCCGTGGTACACTCAGTGATTTTCTGTGCCGGCTTGATTTGCTGTCGCAGGTTCCGGCGCCTGTGCAGGGGCGCCGAAATCAAGCCGGCACGGCGTTACACGAAGTATGCCACGGGCAGCACAGAGCGACTTCTTAATACCCCATCGCCTTTGCTTCAGCAGTCTCCCACTTGCCGTTCTTGATCACGCACAGGAACGACTCGTTGGAACCCTGGTGCTTGGTCGGGCTGAAGCTGATCAGCGGCGAGCCGAAGATATCCTGGTAGTTCTTGATCGACTCCATGCCTGATACGAAGCTGTCGGGCGTCAGGTCCTTGCCGCCGTTCTTCAGCGCCTGCACGGTCACCTGCGCGCCGGTGTAGCCGATCTGCGCGGCGAAGTTCGGCTTCTTGCCGTACAGCTTCTCGTACTTCTCGACGAACGCCTTCACCTTCGGATCGGTGGAGGTTTCGGCGACGAACAGCATCGGCGCCATCGAGTAGAAGCCCTCGGTCACGCCGCCGGGCACAGTGGCGACGGCATCGTCGTAGCTGGCGGCCTGGCCGAGCAGATCGACGTTCCAGCCGGTCTTGCGGATGGCGGAGATGATCTGGACGGTGTCGCGCACGATGCCGCCGATCACTACCAGGTCGCAGTTCGAATCGCGCAGACGGGCAACCGGCGCGCTGAAATCCGTGTCGGTCGGCTTGTGCAGGGTCTCCGACACCAGTTCGACGTTGTTGGCCTTCAACTGATCCTTCACGCCGTCACCGATATCGCGGCCGAAATCGGTATCCTGGCGGATCATGCAGATCGCCTTCTTGCCCTTCTTCTCGACGAAATACTTCACGCCGGAGCGGATCTGGTCGTAGTACGACGAACCAAGGCCGAACTTCAGGTGGTGCAGCGGCTCATACATCGAGCGGGCGGAGGTCAGCGGGAACACGTTCGCGACACCCTTGGCCAGCTGGTCGGGCATCACCGCGTTGTTCATCGGCGTGCCGCCGTTGGCGACCATGATGAACACGCCGTCGCGGTTGATCAGCTTGTTCGCCGCCTGCACGGAACGCGGGACCTGATACTGATTGTCCTCGACGATGTACTTGATCTTGCGGCCGTTGATGCCGCCGGTCTCGTTCACCTCTTCGAACACCATGCGCCAGGCGTTGGTGTTGTTGACGCCCCACATGGCGGTGACGCCGGACATGTCGCTATAGGTGCCAATGATGATTTCGTTGGGGCTGACACCACGTGTCTCGGCCTGGGCCGGCGTTGACATCAGGGCAGGGGACAGGGCGAGGACCGACGACAGCAGGGACGCTGCCAGACGGGAGAAACGCATACTGGAACTCCTTGGATTGGACGATTTCCCCGTCCCGGCCGCCCCTGTACCGGCCCGGACGATGGAAGGATGACAGGTGGCTGGAGCGCCGCGTTCTAAGCGTGGGCTCGTTGCATCACCGGATCTGTGCGTCTGTCCGGCTTGTCTCCTCCGGGCGCGGAGTCCTCGATACGCTGGATGGTGATCCCGAGGCTGCGCGCCCAGTCGAGAGTCTGTGGGCTGACCGGTTCGCCGCCGGTGTAGGCAAGCCGAACCTTGCTCAGCCCCAGTTCGCGCCGGACTGCGCCCAGCACGAGAACATTGGCGACGGCTCCGCCGGCACCACCGCCACGACCGGCCTGGACGGCCCAGTCGTACAGTACGCGCTGCACCATGGTGGCGGCCTTGCCGGCCCGCGTGGCTGTCGCGTGCAGGTGCGCCCAGGCTTCGGCATCGGCGCCCAGTACGGTCGGCTGCAATTCCTGCAGGTTTTCTGCCGCCGTATCGGCGCTTTCCAGGTAGTTGGAGATGCAGCCGCTATCCAGCGCGGCGTACAGCCCCCAGATCCGCTCGACCGGATCGGACATGCTGAGCACCGCAAGGCGCTCATCCCGCGGCTGCAGGCCAAGGCGGGTGCGCGCGCCTGCAATCATCTGCAGAATTTCGCGATGGGTCAGCGTGCGGCCGGTGCCGGACCCATCCTTCGGGAACAGGATCACGGCGACCTGGTCGGATCTCACCTTGCGTGCAGCCTCCGTCCAGGAGAACCCACCGCTGCCGCCGGCAAAGGCTTCCAGCCCGGAACACTGGGGATCGCGGAACTCACGCAGGCCCTTCATGTCGAAGATGACGATGCGCGACAGGGCCGGGCAGCGGGCGCGGAGGCTCAGCAACTTGTCCAGCTGCTCCTCACCCTCAACAAACGCGACCCGCGTGCCAGTGGCGCGCAGAATATCCTCGACCTGCGGGGCCTCGGTATCGGTGTGGATAACAATGCTCGCGGCGCCGCAGGCCTGCACCGCAAGATCGCAATAGACCGTTTCGGGCCTGGTTTCGGCGATAATCGCGACGCTGTCCCCGCCGGCGATGCCGATATCCAGCAGGCCGGCGCCGATGCGCTGCACCTGCTCCGTCAGTTCGGCCCAGCTGGCGCCCTTCCAGATGCCGCGCGCCTTGCGCCGCAGGATCGTGGTGCCGGGAGCGGCCGCGGCGCGTTGCGCCACCAGGGCCGGCAGGCTTTGGCTCTCGCTTGTCTGGCTCATGGGCATTCCACCGGCTAGTTCCACATCCGCTTCTTCTTCCAGCGCCGCACACCGCGTTCGCCGGCTTCCTTCTGGCCAAGGTAGAATTCGCGAATGTCGTCCCGTGCCATCAGAGTTTTGCAGTCATCCGCGGCAACGATACGGCCGACCTCCAGCACGTAGCCGAAGTCGGCGGTGCGCAGAGCGATGGCAGCGTTCTGCTCGACCAGCAGAATGGCGACCTTCTGTTCGGTATTGATGCGCCGGATGATGCTGAAGATCTGTTGCACCAGCAGCGGCGACAGGCCGAGCGAGGGCTCGTCCAGTAGCAGCAGCCGCGGCTTTCCCATCAGCGCGCGACTGATGGCCAGCATCTGCTGCTCACCGCCCGACAGCAGGCCGGCGCGCTGGTGCTGGCGTTCCTGCAGGCGCGGGAAGTAGTTGAAGCAAAGCTCCAGATCGCTGGCGATGCCCGCGGAGTCGCGGCGCGTATAGGCGCCCATCATCAGGTTCTCGCGCACCGTCAGGAACGGGAACGTCTCACGGCCTTCCGGTACGTGGCAGATGCCAAGCTGCATGACTTGGTCCGGCGGCATGCGGGCGATGTCCTTGCCCTCAAACATGACGCGTCCCCGTTCCGGGTCCAAAACGCCCGAGATGGTGCGCAGCACGGTGGTCTTGCCGGCGCCATTGGCCCCCAGCACGGTCACGATCTGACCCGGCGCGACATCCAGCGAGATGCCGCGGATGGCCTGGATCGGGCCGTAAAACGTTTCGATCGAATCGACCCGCAGCAGCGACTCGCTCATGCCGCTTCCTCCAGGTCGCCGCCAAGATAGGCCTTGATGACTTCCGGATGCGACTGCACCTCGGATGGCGAGCCCATGGCAATCACCTTGCCGTAGTTCAGCGCCATGACGCGGTCGGACACCTGGTTCACCAGCGCCATGTCGTGCTCAACCATGATCACGGTGATGCCGAGGTCCTTCTTGATGTCCTCGATCCAGAATCCCATGCCTTCCGTTTCTTCGACGTTCAGGCCGGATGACGGTTCATCCAGCAGCAGCAGTTTCGGTTCGGTACACAGCGCGCGGCCCAGCTCGACGACCTTGCGCACGCCGTACGGCAGGTTGGCGATCAGCGAGTCGCGGTAGCGCTGCAAGCCGAGGAAGGCGATCACGTCCTCGACCTTCTCGCGATGGTGCAGTTCCTCGCGGCGCACTGACGGCAGGAAGGCCATCTGCGACAGGAACCCCACCTTGTGGTGGCAGTGCCGCCCGATCAGCAGGTTCTGCAGCAGCGTGGCGTTCGGGAACAACTCGATGTTCTGAAACGTCCGCGCAATGCCCATGCCGGCGATGCGGTCGGGCGGCGTATGCGTGAACTCCTGCCCGTTGAACACAAGCCTGCCGGAGGTGGTCGAGTAGATCCGGCTGATCAGGTTGAAGATCGTCGTCTTGCCGGCGCCATTGGGGCCGATGATGCAGAACACCTCGCCCTCCTGCACGTCGAAGCTGACGGAATCCACCGCGCGGATGCCGCCGAAACGGACCGAGATGTCATCGGCCTGGAACATGCTCATCTCAGGCGCTCCGACTTGGCGTAGGATTTCTGGCGGCGGCCGCTGACCATGCGTTTGAACGGGTATTGCTGGAACCAGGCCTTGAACTTCAGCCACATGCCGTTCAGGCCGGCCGGCTGGAACAGGATCACCAGCACCAGGACCAGGCCGAACAGCGACGGTTCGAGGCCGGGCAGACGGCCGATGCCGAAGGGCAGGTCGTCGCGCACGATGGCGATGCCCTGCGGCAGCAGGCGGACGAAGGCCGCGCCGAGGATGGCGCCGCGCAGGGAGCCGAGGCCGCCGACAAAGACGATGGTGATGAACTGCACCGACAGCAGCACGTCGAATGCATCGGGCGCCAGGAAGCGGACGTAGTGGGCGAACAGCGCGCCCGCCAGGCCGGTCATGCCGGCGCTGATGGCGAACGACATCGTCTTGTACCGCGCGAGGTTGATGCCCATGCTCTGCGCGGACACTTCGGAGTCGCGGATCGCGACCCAGGCGCGGCCGGTCGGCGAGCGCAGCAGGTTGGCGGCAATCCACATTACGAAGATCAGGACGACCAGCGACATGTAATAGATGCCGGTGGTGTTATCGAGCGGGATGCCAAAGACATAAGGCGTCGGCACAGCAAAGCCGTCGAAGCCGCCGGTCACGTGCTCCCATTTCTGGAAGATGGTGCCGACGATGCTGCCGAAGGCCAGCGTGGCAATCGCCAGGTACAGGCCGCTCATGCGCAGCGTCGGGCGACCGATCGCGGCGCCGCAGATGCCGGTGAAGATGCCGGCGATCGGCAGGGTGATCAGGAACGGCACGCCCTGCTTCAGCAGCACGGCATTGGTATAGGCGCCGATGCCGAGGAACGCGGCATGGCCCAGGCTGATCAGGCCGGTGTAGCCGACCAGCAGCATCAGGCCGACGCCGGCGACGGCAAAGATGAACAGGCCGCCCAGTTCGCCGACATAGAACTCGCCCAGTATCATCGGCGCGACGATCAGCAGGACCAGAAGCAGCGCGTACCAGAAGCGTTCCCGGTTCGACTTGTACAGGCCGAGGTCCTGCCGGTAGTCAGTGCGGAAGAAGTGTCGCATCAGACGCGCTTCCCCATCCGCTCTGCAAACAGGCCCTGCGGCCGCACGATCAGCATTAGCAGCAGCACGACGTTGGCGGTCACTTCCTGGAAGCCGGCGGGTAGCTTGTAGCCGGCGAACTGCTCGACGATGCCGACCAGGATGCCACCGATCAGGCTGCCCGGGATCGAGCCGAAGCCGCCGATCACCGCCGCGGCGAAGGACTTGATCGCCAGGGAGCCCATGTTCACGTCGATCATCGACACGGGCGACAGCAGGATGCCGGCCATGCAGGCCACGCCGGCGCTGATCGCCCAGATCAGCGAGAAGATGCGGCGGACCGGGATACCCATGTAGTAGGCGGCCAACTGGTTCTGCGACGCCGCCTGCATGGCGACGCCCAGCCGCGTCTTGTTAAAGAATATAAACAATACGACGCAGAGCAGGAGCGTGCCGACGATGATCGAAAGATTGTCGGCGCCGACGATCAGCCCGCCCATGTTCACCGTCTTATTGGTGAACGGCGTGTTGAACCCGACCGAATCATACCCCCATGTGATGCCCGCGCCGGCCCGGAAGATGAACCCGAGGCCAAGCGTCAACATGACGACGGCAAACTGTGGTTGTCCTATGACTCGTCGCAAGACCACGGCGTCGAGCAGGTAGCCGAATGCGGCTGTAATGACGATCGCCAATAACGCGCCGACCCAGTAGTTCATGCCGAATTTCGCGATCAGGCTGAAGGCGACGAAGCCGCCCAGCATCATGATGTCGCCCTGGGCGAAGTTCACCATTTCGGTGGCTTTGTAGATCAGCACGAAGCCAAGGGCTATGAGCCCGTAGATACAACCGGCGGCTGCACCATTGACGACAAGCTGCAAGATACGCGCAGCATCTTCCACGCTGACGGTCCTCCTAAATCGGACCGCACCGGGTCCCGCTCTTGATTGCGGCGGACCATATGAGCGGCCGGTGGCGGCGTCAATCCAGCTATGCGTGCAGTGCGGGATGAAATTCCAGCGCTTTGACCGACGACATTAACGAAGCGTTAGGAGCCTTGGCGGTAGCCTGAGGCCGCGCCGCCATGCTGTTCCATACGATTGAATTCATTTTGGGTTTTCTGCCGGTCTGCCTGGGTGGCTTCTACCTGCTCGGTCGTTTCGGCCGTTACCGGTTGGCGATGGCGTGGCTCGTTGGCGCCAGCCTGGTCTTCTACGGCTGGTGGAATCCCGCCTACCTGCCGCTGCTGTGCGGTTCGGTGCTGGTCAACTTCGCCTTGGCCTGCGGCATGCGCCATAGCCAGTCGCCGCGCCGCTGGCTTATGGCCGGCATTGCGCTGAACCTGGGCCTGCTCGGCTGGTTCAAATACGCGGATTTCTTCCTGCATATCGTGTCGCCGCACGCCCCGGCGCTGGGCGTCACGCTGCCGCTGGCGATCAGCTTCTTCACCTTTCAGCAGATCATGTTCCTGGTGGACGCGTGCCACGCGTCCCAGGACCCGGGCGCACAGCGCCTTTTGCCCTACAGCGCCTTCGTCACCTTCTTCCCGCACCTGATCGCCGGTCCCATCGTGCGC
>JAFEFW010000149.1 GCA_018240405.1 Pseudomonadota bacterium | reverse complement strand
GCGGGTGACCGACGAACTCGCCGATGCGCTGGAAACCGACCGCGCGCTGTTCATTGCGGTGCATGCCAACCACGCCAGAGAGTTCACGGCGGATGCTGCGGCCGCCCTCGCCCGCCTGCGCCGCCGCGGCATTCCATTACTCGGCCAGTCGGTCCTGCTGCGCGGCGTCAATGACACGCCCGATGCGCTGGAGGCGTTGTTCCGGGCGATGGTCGCGGTGCGGATGAAGCCCTACTACCTGCACCAACTCGACCCGGCGCCCGGCACCGCTCGGTTTCATGTGCCGATCGAGGAAGGCCGCGTATTACTGGCCCGGCTGCGCGGACGCGTCACCGGCCTGGCCTGGCCAACCTATGTGCTGGATATCCCGGGCGGACACGGCAAGGTGCCGATCGGTCCGGACTATGTGCGCGGGGGCGGCGAGGTCGAGGACGTCAACGGCTGCCGCCACCCCGTCCGCGGCGAGACGTAACACTGGCCGAGGGTCGGTCAGACCGGCGGCAGATGGGGCCGGTTATCCAGGCCGTGGATCGCACTCTCCAGCTTGTGCGACACCGTGTGCCAAGCCCGGCTGGCAAGATCGGCAAGCTCATTCGCGATCAAGCGGCGGCCTTCGATGGTCTGCTCCATCGCCTCGGCGCATTGCGTCCAGAAATCAGGTTCGTGCACGGCAACGATCCTTTCGACTTAAAATCGAAGAGGACGCCTCCATCCCTTGTGCAACGCAGCATGCGCTTGCCGGGCAAGGGATTCAACCGCAAAGTTGCACGGAAACTAGTCGCATCGGGCGCGCGCGGCCTGAAACAAGGCATTGAGCAAGCCGCCTGGGAGCCAGTGCCACCAAAATATGCAGACCAGGCGGTCGCCCGCCGCGCCGACGTTCCGGGCGCCGACGCCCGATGCGCCGACGACCGTCCTGCCTTATCCGACCAACGCTGGGAACGAGTGACCGGGCGCCGGTCAGCCCGGCGGCATCGGCATCTTGGGGAAAGCCTGCATGCCCGGCAGCACCGCCCATGGCTGCGCGCTGTCGCAGTAGATCTGCATGGCCGGCTTGACCCAGCTTGAATCTTCCAGTGTGCCGACGGTCAGCATCAACACGCCCGGCATTACATCGGCGCTTTGCGCGACGCTGGTGCCGCAGCTCGGGCAGAAGCAGCGGTGCGTCGCCTTGCCGCTGTCGCCAACGCCGTCGAATTGAGTGACCTGGCCGGAAATCTTGATCGCATCCGCCGGCACGGCGACAACCGTGTTAAAAGCCGTGCCGCTGGCCTTTTGGCAGGTCTTGCAATGGCAGATGCCGGCGAAGATCGGTTCCGCCGTGCCGCTATATGTCACCTTGCCGCAAACGCAGCCGCCCTTGATGGTCGCCATTGTCCCTGTCCCTTTCTCCCTCTAATCGCAACAGCCTGCCACAGGTGCAGTCGGCACTTCCAGCGCTGCGCGAAGCACGTGGCGGTTCCGCCGCAATGGTCTGCCGCCGCATCGGCCAGATGGTCCATTTCCGCAAGTCGGTCATTCCAGCTTGGAGGCAACCGGCTACGCGGACGAGACCTTGGCAGTTTCAGGATGCGCACGACGCGGCTCATCCGCGAGAGCCGGATTTGCCAGCATCCAGCCTAGCGACAGGTGCTTCGGATCCTGGAACCCCGCCACCCCGATCACCATGCCCAAATGACCCGCCGCCGGCTCATCGGTGTAGGTGCGGAACAGCCGGTCCCAGAATGAGAACAGGCCGCCGAAGTTGCTGTTGAGTTCGTTTGGCACGATGGAATGGTGGGCGCGGTGCATATCCGGTGTCAGCAGCAACCATCGCATGGCGCGATCGACGCCCGCCGGCAGCCGCACGTTTGCATGCACCCAGAACGTCGTCAGGGGGTAACAGAGCTCATAGACCAGCACCGCGAGAACCGGTACGCCGAGTACGGCGACGACGGTTACGCGGGCAAGGTTCATGACCAGCGTCTCCGCCGGGTGGAACCGCACGGCGGTGGTCACATCGAAGTCGAGATCGGTGTGGTGCACACGGTGGATGCGCCACAGCGCCGGCACAACGTGCAGCAGGTAGTGCTCGAGATACCGGCTAAGGTCCATCAGCAGAATGCCGGCGATGCAAGCCGGCCAGAATGGCACATCAAGCCAGCGCAAGAGACCCCAATCCGCGCTCCAGGCCGCCAGCGACGTTCCCACCGCAAGGCTGGGTGCTACAATCCACAGCAGGGCTGTGTTGACCATCAGGATGCCTGCATTGCCGATCCAGCGCCGGCGCAACGATGCAGTCAAAGGGCGCAAAGGCGCAATCCCTTCCCACAGCGCAACCACAGCAATGGTGCCGAAGAACAACAGCGTATAGAGCGTCACATGGTGTGTCTGAAGAAATCCTTCCACCACATCACGCATTGGCACGCCCGGCACAGCCAAAGGGCTTCAGCGCCCGCGGGGTCATCGCTACTTGCCGCGGCGCATCCGGTATAACGCAATGACACCAACGACCCCGCCACCGAGCAGAGACAGCGTCGTGGGCTCCGGCACCACCTGCGGAATGCGAGCCCAGGCCGGACTCGCGACGAATGTCACTGCGGTTGCAATAAGCGAGCAAAGGCCCCAGGCCCGGCATCCGTGCAGCTTGACCGACATTCCCAGCTCCCCGTTTGAGCATCGGGCAGTTCAAACTCGATGCCATTACGAAAACTTAACAGGGTTGGTCCGTTGCGCACAAGTGCGAAGATAGCGGCGCTGGCGGCCGCGGCTAAACGATCTTCGCCTCGAACGGCGGCAGCAGGTCGGGCGCCTCGAACTCGATCACCCACAAATCCGGATCGAATTTCAACTGCCGCGCGATATAGGCGTCCGCGGTCTCGTCATCGACCGGACCGGGGCCGGTGGCGCGCATCCACGCCTGTTCCCCCTCGGCGGTGCGCATCTGCGACAGCACCGAGACTTCCTTGTCGTGCCGCAGGAGGACCAGGATGCCGCCGGCATCCGGGTCACCCTTGCGCACGACGGTGCCGTAGCGCCCGTCGGCATTCCCCATCCGCAGCGCCATGCTGACCCACAGCCCCGCCTTGACGCGGGGCGCCGGGCCGGCGCGCGGATCGTCGCTCACTTGCCGATGATCCGCCGCGCGATCGCCATGCGGTGGACCTCGGACGGGCCTTCATACACCCGCATCGTGCGCACCTTCTGCGCCATCAACTGCAGCGGCAGTTCCTTCGCCACGCCCATGGCGCCGAAAGCCTGCATGGCGTGGTCGATGACCTCCGTCGCCATTTCGGTGCCGTACAGCTTGATCATCGAGGCCTCGGTGCGCACGTCCTTGCCGGCGTCGGCTTTCGCCGCGGCGTCGTAAACCATCAGGCGGCAGGCGTGGATCTTCGTCGCGGCGTCAGCGATCCACCACTGGATTGCCTGGCGGTCGGCGAGGCGCTGGCCGAAGGTCACGCGCTGCTTGGTGTGCTCCACCATCATGTCCAGCGCGCGGCGGGACATGCCAATGCACCACGCGCCCATCTGCAGGCGGCGCACGGTCAGACGCAACTGCATCGGCGCGTAGCCCTTGCCCTCGACGCCGAGGAGTTGGCTGGCGGGGATGCGGCAATCCTCGAACACCAGCTCGTAGGTGCGCTGGCCGCCGAGCATGGGGATTTCGCGCTCGATGATGAAGCCCTTGGTGCCGCGCTCGACAATGAAGGCGGTGACGCCTTCGGCGCGCTTGCCTTCGCCGGTGCGGGCCATGACGATGACGAAATCGGACTGCGGCACGCGGGAGACCCAGATCTTGCGGCCGTTGATGACCCAGTCGCCGCCGTCCTTCACCGCGCGCGTGGTCATGCCCGCCGGATCACCGCCGGCGCCGGGTTCGGAGATGGCGATGGCAGAATGCGCTTCGCCGCGGGCGTACGGGTCGAGGTATTTCCGTTTCTGCTCGTCGTTCGCAACGGCGATCAGCATGTGCAGGTTGGGGCTGTCGGGCGGGAAGGTGAACGGCACGGGCGTGCGGCCCTGCTCCTCGTAGACGCCCATCAGCGCGGTGTACGGCAGGTTGGCGCCGCCATAGGCTTCGGGCACGTCCAGGCCCCACAGGCCAAGTTCCTTGCACTTGGCCAGCAGCTTTGCTTCGTCTTCCGGCGGCAGGCTGGACTTGCCGCCGGACATCTCGCGTTCCAGCGTCGACTTTTCGAGCGGCATGACGTCGCGGTCGATGAACTTGGCCACCAGATCCTGCAGCATCCGGTGTTCTTCGGGGAGTTCGAACATTTCTTCCTGGGTCCTGGGTGAACGACGTTTATGAATATTCCAAGGCGGGAGCTGTCCGTCACGGCGGACCCACATGCGTCGCCGTTATGGTCGGCGGAGGCCGACCACCCACGACCATGTCTGTATCAACACCGCAAGTCGTGGGTGGTCGCGCCGAGCGCGACCATGACGGGGAGGATGCCTACCGCCCCGTAAACCGCGGCGGCCGCTTCTCCATGAACGCCTGACGGCCTTCCTTGTAGTCGGCACTGTCGAAGCAGATTTCGCCGATCTTGCGGATCGCCTCCATGTCGCGCTGGCTCTCGTCCTTCAGCATCTCATTGATGGTGATCTTCGAGGCCTGGATCGACAGCGGCGCGTTGTCGGCAATGGAGCGGGCAACATCGAGCACGACGTCGTTCAGGTCCTCGACCGTCGTCATGCGGTTGATCAAGCCGATCCGTTCCGCCTCCGCCGCGTCAATCCGTTTCGCCGTGTAAAGAATCATCCGCGCATGCGCCGGTCCGACGAGGTCGATCAACTGCTTCACCGAATGCGGCGCATAAGCGATCGACAGCCGCGCCGCGGGAATGCCGAACTGGCTGTCCTCGGCAGCGATGCGCAGGTCGGCCGACATAGCGATGGCAAGACCGCCGCCCATGCAGAAGCCGCGGATGCGACAGATCGTCGGTTTGCGGAACGCGATGAACTTGTTCCGCCCGATACCGGTGACCCGGTCGTACTCCTTCTGCGCGTCGGCGCTGTTGCGGTTCTTCTCGAACTGGCTGATGTCCGCGCCCGAAACGAACGCCTTGTTGCCGGCGCCGGTCAGGATGACGACCTTGACGCTGTCATCCTCGGCGAATTCGTCGAGGATTTCGCCAAAGCCGAGCCACATCTCGATTGACATGGCGTTGCGTTTCTCGGGCTGATTGAAGGTGATCAGCCCGATGCCGTCATCCTTTGCCGCCAGCATCTTGCCGCCCGCGAATTCGCGGGTTACTGCGCCTTCGGGCAACATGGGTCAGATCACTCCCTTCTTGCGCAGCTCGGCCAGTTCTTCATCGCTGTAGCCGACGCTCTTTAGGATCTCGTCATTGTGCTCGCCGGCGTCCGGTGTGTAGGCGCGGATTGCCTTGGAGAACCCGGAGATATTCAGCGCCGAGGCCACGACTTCCTTGTTGCCGATATGCGGGCTGCTCATGGTCGTTGCCATGCCGAGGTGTTTCACCTGCGGGTCGGCGAACACCTGGTCGATGCTGTAGATCGGGCCGCACGGAATCCCGTTGGCCTCGAACAGTTCGATCCAGTGGTTGGCCGGCTTCGTCGCGGTGATTTCGGAGATCGCGGCATTGATCGCCTTGCGGTCCTTGCTGCGGCCGTCCTGCGACTTCCACTCCGGCTTTTCCAGCCAGTCCGGCCGGCCGATCGCCTCGCAGAACCGGGCGAACACGCGCGCCGAGGAGGCGGCGATGTTGATGTGGCCGTCTGTCGTCGGGAAGACGCCGGTGGGGATGCCGGTCGGATGATCGTTACCCGCCTGGCCGGCCACCTCGCCCTCCATCAGCCAGCGGCTGGCCTGGAAGTCGAGCATGAAGATCTGCGCCTCCAGCAGCGACGTGGTAACCCAGCGGCCGACGCCGGTGCGTTCCCGGTCCAGCAGCGCCATCATGCAGCCCATGGCGAGCAGGTTGCCGGCGGTGAGGTCGTCGATCGGGATGCCGACGCGCATCGGCCCGCGGCCCGGCTCGCCGGTGATCGACATCAGGCCGCCCATGCCCTGCGCGATCTGGTCGACGCCGGCGCGCGGGCCATACGGGCCGTCCTGGCCAAAGCCGGAGATGCTGCCATAGACGATGCGCGGGTTCACCGCCTTCACGTCGTCATAGGAGACCTTCAGGCGGTGCTTCACGTTGGCCCGCATGTTCTCCAGCACCACGTCCGCCTTGGCGGCGAGGCGCATAAACGCGGCATGCCCTTCCGGCGTCTTCAGGTTCAGCGTGATCGCGCGCTTGTTGCGGTGCAGGTTCTGGAAGTCGAAGCCATGCCGGCGCCCGGTCACCCCTTCGGCCTCATCGGTCGGCGGTTCGATGCGGATCACGTTCGCGCCCCAGTCGGCAAAGTGCCGCACCGCGGTGGGCCCGGCGCGCGCCAGAGTCAGGTCGAGCACGGTGATGCCGTTCAGCGGCAGGCGCGTCTTGGAATCGGCAAACATGGCCTTGTCGGCCGGGCTTTCTGGCATTCCTCTGTCCTCCTGGAGACAATTGCGCCGATCATCGGCCTGTCTGGCGGATTGCTCAAGAGCGGAGGCAGGACGGATCAGGGGGAATCGCTTGAACGCCGGGTGCGTGCACATCCATCGTGCCACGGATCCGGTTCGGGCACGGTGGCGTGGGCGGCTCTCAACTCCAAAGGCACCAAGAGGTTCCGCGGCCCGCCGGATGACCCGCGCCGTGTCCACGACGCGCCGGGCCTAACGGTCAACGCCTTGGCGGTGAATTATCCAAGCCACCCCAACACACCCATCGATCAGGCGCGCCAATCGCCTGGACCATCCTGTGACCCTGGCTATTACCGGACCAATGCATCGTTGCATGGAACCGGGTCTGTTGCGATGTCCGAGCGCTGACGGCTGCTTGGAACAGCGAATTTCCTCCAACGAAGCCGACGTGCGGCGACGCTGCGCGACCCTCATATACCTGGCTCGGAACGCTCCCTATGCGACCCGGCAGTCTCGCCCGACGCGAAGGCGAAACCCTCGTCGGCCCAGCCTGTCAGGCCGCCGAGCATGAGCTTCACCGGCCGACCCAGTTGGGCCAGGCGCAGGGCGGCACGGTCGGCGCCGTTGCAGTGCGGCCCGGCGCAGTAAACTACGAACAGAGTGTCGGCGGGCCACTCGGACATGCGCTCAGCCGTGATCTGACGATGCGGGAGGTGCAGAGCGCCCGGGACATGCTGCCTGGCATAGGCCTCCGCAGAGCCGACGACGTGGAGGAGGACGAAATCCACCGTGCCGTCCCGCAGGCTTTCGGCAACGTCGGCGCAGTCCGTCTCAAGCGACAGGCGACCGGCAAAGTGGGCTAGCGCCACTGCCGACGGGGCCGCAGGTATTTGCGCGACAGGGCTGGGATGCATGGCAACCTCGTTCTGATCTTTTTCCATCCTGCACCGGGCGCCTGGCCGCTGGTCAGCGGCATGAACGCCCATTAGCGTCAAGATCATGCCAAGTCCTGCCCGCAACCGACCCCGGCCCACACTTGCAAACCCGCTCGTCGTCGCCGTCGCCTACGACGGGCTCTGCACATTCGAATTCGGCTGTGCCGTCGAGGTGTTCGGTCTGGCGCGTCCCGAAATGGGGCCGGATTGGTATCGGTTTGCGGTCGCCGCGGCCGAGGACGGTCCGCTGCGGGCTGCGGGCGGAATCACGGTCGGGGTGACTGGAGGTCTCGACCTGCTCGCCGGGGCGGGTACGGTCATCGTGCCAGGCTGGCGCGGAACAAGCGCGCCCGTGCCACCTGCGTTGTGCGATGCCCTGCGCGCGGCTCATGCGGCCGGGGCGCGGGTGCTCTCCTTGTGCTCCGGCGCCTTTGTGCTGGCAGCGGCCGGGCTACTGGACGGCAAACGTGCTACCACGCACTGGCGCTATTTCGACGCGCTCGCCGCCCGCCACCCCGCCCTGACGCTGGTGCCCGACGTGCTCTACGTGGATGAGGGCAGCGTGCTGACCGCCGCCGGCAGCGCCGCCGGGCTGGACTTGTGCCTGCACCTGATCCGGCGCGACTGGGGACCGCAGGCGGCCAACGTCGTGGCCCGCCGGCTGGTCGTGCCGCCGCACCGCGACGGCGGCCAGGCGCAATTCGTCGAGCGCCCCGTGCCACGCGAGCGGGCTGGCGGTTCCCGTCTGGCCGCGCTGCTGGACCAGGTGCGCGCGACGCTTGCAGAGGACTGGCCGGTCGGGCGCCTGGCGGCCGAGGCCGCCGTCAGTCCGCGCGCCCTGCACCGGCGCTTCCAAGAGGCGGCCGGCGCCAGCCCGGGTGCTTGGCTGCTGGCCGAGCGAATTGGCCGGGCGCGTGAACTGCTGGAAGGAACAGCGCTTCCGGTGGAGGACGTGGCCGCTGCCT
>JAFEFW010000148.1 GCA_018240405.1 Pseudomonadota bacterium | reverse complement strand
AGGAAAAGCCGAGGCCGACCAGGCCGCGCAGGATGTCCGGACAACGCGCCGCGGTCGTGGTCCCGCTTAGCAATAGATAGACGACCTCGAAGCGTTCGCCGTCACTGTTCTCGGCCATGGCCTGATCACCTCCATCGGCGCGGCCCTGCCGGCGCGCAGCGACAGCATTTCACAGGTCGCTGCTGACATGAACCTTTGGGCGACGGAAACGGCGAGGCCGTCATGCAATCGGACGGTGGGCATGGCGCGTTCGCCGGCGCCGAGTGTGGATCGGCGCAAGGGCGGGCCAGTTCGATTGCAGAAATAAGACAAAATACACAAGATATCCAAGAAATATTCAGCGTTGTAATTCTTTAACGTTGGAATATTTCACATTCTAATGTTTCTTATTCGCGCATGCAAATTTAAGTCTTTATTTTGGCTGTTGTTTGCAACCTGGCATGCCACTTGCTGCATGGTCACTGGTCTTGCTGAAAAGACCGGAGCCTTCGGGCTCACATTAGATTTCGAGCGATTTGAGTGGTCACTGGGCCTTACTTGTTGCTTCATCCGTTTACGGAGTTAATACAATGTTTGTCGACTGACTAAGAGCGCTATGCGTTGCAACTTCCATCGTGCTGGGAGCTGGAGCGGCCCAGGCCGCGCCGACCACGGCGCTGTATCTGACCATGGACGGCTCCGACAGCATCGTCGCCGCCGACTTCACGAGCCAGGTAACCGCCTATAACGCCGCGCTGACCGCCTTCTTTACGGCGAACCCCGTGGCCTTTGGCCAAGTAGCCATCGGCGGCGCCATTTTCGGCGCGGACTTCCAGGAGTTCTTCGCGCCGCAGACGATCATCGACGGGACCGTGCTGACGTCGCTGGAAACCGCGATCAGTAACCTTGATCCGGGTCGCCTGGGGATCAACGGTGGGTCGACCGCGATCGGCGATGCGCTGACGGCATCCGCGGCGTCACTTGTTGCGTTCAATATCAGCCAGGGGGGCGGACTGCGGCTGATCATCGACGTCACGACCGATGGCGAAAACAATTTCGGTTCTGATCCGGCAACGGTAGCAACCGGGCTGGTGCCGGGATCGGTGGCGGCAGTCAACTGTCTTGGCATCGGCGCCTCCGCCAACTGCTCTTTTGTCGCCGGAGCAGGCACGGACTTCGGTAGCGTCTCCTTCGCCAACCTGGATGCGGCGCTGACCGCGAAGATCCAGATTGAAACGACGATTCCGGAACCGGCGAAGCTGCTGGTGGTTGGGGTCGGTGTCATGTGCATCGGCGTGGTCCGCCGCAAGCGAGCCTGACGTCACCAACAACGCCCCAACTGCAAAGCGGCACGCCCGTCCCAATCATGGTCCGGCCTCCGATTGGACCATGATTGGGACGAAGCCGCACCGTTACAGTACTCTGCGTCCTGCAGCACGGCCGGAACAGCAATGGGTCGTAGCGGTGTTGAGACCGGAGCCGCCAACACCGGCGGTACGCTCAATGACGCGGCATCGGCGCTGACTGCCTTCAGTGCCGGCGTGGGTCGCGGCGATCTGGCCCTGCGGCGCCAACTTCGCTAGACAGCGCAGCTTCATCGCTCCGCAGGAAGGATCCGTCCATGCCCGCCTACCGCTCCCGCACGACCACCCATGGCCGCAACATGGCCGGCGCCCGTGGCCTCTGGCGCGCGACGGGTATGAAGGAGTCCGATTTCGGCAAGCCGATCATCGCAGTGGCCAACAGTTTCACCCAGTTCGTACCGGGCCATGTCCACCTGAAGGACCTCGGCCAGCTGGTCTGCCGGGAGATCGAGAAGGCCGGCGGCATCGCCAAGGAATTCAACACCATTGCGGTGGATGACGGCATCGCCATGGGGCATGACGGCATGCTCTACAGCCTGCCGTCGCGCGAACTGATCGCCGACAGCGTTGAGTATATGGTCAACGCACACTGCGCCGACGCGATGGTCTGCATCTCCAACTGCGATAAGATCACGCCTGGCATGCTGATGGCGACGATGCGCCTCAACATCCCCACCATCTTCGTCTCCGGCGGCCCGATGGAAGCCGGTAAGGTGGTGCACAAGGGCGTCGAGCGGAAGGTGGATCTGATCGACGCGATGATCTTCGCCGCCGACGCCAACAACACCGATGAGGAAGTTGCCGTCGTCGAACGCTCCGCCTGCCCAACCTGCGGCTCCTGCTCCGGCATGTTCACCGCCAACTCGATGAACTGCCTGACCGAGGCGCTCGGCCTCGCCCTGCCGGGCAACGGCACGATCGTCGCTACCCATGCCGACCGGAAGGGCCTGTTCCTGGAAGCCGGCCGCCGCATCGTTGAGATCACCCGCCGCCATTATGAGACAGACGATGCCGCTGTCCTGCCGCGGAGCGTGGCGACGAAGGCGGCGTTCGAGAACGCCATGACGCTCGACATCGCCATGGGCGGCTCAACCAACACCGTGTTGCACCTGCTCGCCGCGGCGCAGGAGGGCGAGGTGCCGTTCACCATGCTCGACATCGACCGCCTGTCGCGGCGCGTGCCCTGCCTGTGCAAGGTCGCACCGTCGGTGATCAACGTGCATGTCGAGGACGTGCATCGCGCCGGTGGCATCCTGGGCATTATGGGCGAACTCGACCGGGCCGGACTATTGGATACGTCCGTCGGCAGTGTGCACGCGGAATCGCTGGGAGAAGCGCTGCAGGCCTGGGACGTGCGCCGTACTGCGGACGCGAAGGTGAAGACCTTCTTCTGTGCCGCGCCGGGCGGCATCCCGACGACAGAGGCGTTCAGCCAGTCGGCGCGCTGGGACAGCCTGGACACGGACCGCTCGAAGGGCGTGATCCGCGATCTCGAGCATGCATTTTCGAAAGACGGCGGGCTCGCGGTGCTCTACGGCAACATTGCCCAGGACGGCTGCATCGTGAAGACTGCGGGCGTGGACGAGTCGATCCTGAAGTTCTCCGGCCCGGCAAAGGTGTTTGAAAGCCAGGACGCGGCAGTGGAAGGCATCCTCGGCAAGAAGGTGAAGGCCGGCGACGTCGTGCTGGTGCGCTACGAAGGCCCGCGCGGCGGGCCGGGCATGCAGGAGATGCTCTATCCGACCAGCTATCTGAAGTCGGTGGGTCTCGGCAAAGCCTGCGCGCTGGTCACCGACGGCCGCTTCTCCGGCGGTTCGTCCGGTCTGTCGATCGGCCACTGCTCCCCGGAAGCGGCCGAAGGCGGCAACATTGGGTTGGTCGAGGAAGGTGATGTGATCGAGATCGACATCCCGAATCGTACCATCAATCTAGCGGTGTCGGATGAAGTCCTGGCGCAGCGGCGCAAGGCGATGGAGGCCAAGGGCGACGCCGCCTGGCAGCCGGCAGCGCCGCGCAAGCGGAACGTGACGGCGGCGCTAAAGGCCTACGCGGCTTTGGCAACGAGTGCGGCACGTGGCGCCGTCCGGGATGTGAATTCGGTCCGTCGGCGGTAATGTCGTGGCCTTGGCCTGCGCAAAGGTCGGTCGCGCATCCTGTTCGATGATGACCGATTGGAGTGCAGGCTTTCGGCAGGCGCACGCCATGCTACGGCCGGCGCGCGTGAACTGATGGGCGTCACGGACAGTAGAGTGCTGCCACGATGATCATGGCCGAGGTTTGCTGCGGCAATTTGCGGCGTACCCTTGGGCCAGGACTGCCACGGCTAACCGTCACCGTTGCGGTTGGCCGGCACAAGGGCAGCCACCGCAGTCGAAGCGTAACGCTCCTTTACGGTAACGACCATAAGGATGAACTCGGCCACAACATCGAGCAGATGTCGCAGCATCAGTTACCGTAGTAATACCCCTGCGGCTGCGCGTAGTACGTCTGCGGCTGGGCATAATAAGCCGGTGCGCCATAATAGGTCGGCGGTGGCGCGTAGTAGACCGGGGGCGGGGGCGTATAGCTCTGCGCGATCATGCCACCAATGATGGCGGCGGCACCCAGTCCCAGGATCGCGCCGGCAATGGCGCCGCCATTCGGACCGCCGCCACGGTAGCCGCCACCACCGCGGTAGCCGCCACCGCCATGGTGCCACCCGCCGCCATGTCCGCCATGCCACTCGCCGCCGCGTCCACCGCGCCAACCATCGGCTTGTGCGGCCGGAGCGATCAGCAGGCCGGCCGCGACGGGCGCCGCCGCCAGTAGCTTTGTCATCGTCCGCATGGCCTGATCTCCTCAATCTCGATGCCGCCAAAGGTGGCGACAGGACGTGGCCGGATTGGGGCAGGATCAGGATCGTTTGATGGTGTTGCAAACACCTGCGCGTGAGACGCCCAACCTCAGCGCTGGTTGGCCGCTGCGTCCATGGGCCACAGCGCGTCACGCCAGTACAAACCAATCGCCACCGTCAGCGCGAGACCACTGGCACAGTAGCCGAAGGCGACAGCGAAGAAGCCGAACCACTCGATCAGCCAGCCGGCAAGCACCAGGCCAAGCGGCAGGCCGTAGACCGCGAGCATGCGTACACCCATGACACGGCCACGAAAGGCGGCCGAGGCCCCGTGCAGCAGCATCACCGCCATCGGTGTCATGCTCAGGCTCTGCGCGGCGCCGGCCAGCACGAGGGTCATGCGGCCAAGGTTGATGCCGGGCACGATGATGAAGACAATCAGCATCAGGTACCAGACCACGGCATAGATCATCATCATCCGCGCCGGGCGGATGGCGCGGCCGGCAAAGCTGATGCCGATGGAGCCGAGCAGTGCACCTGCGGCGAAACTGGCCGTTAGCGACCCAAGGCCGGTCTGACCGACGCCATAAATGTCGCGGGCGACGTAGGGCAGGAGGCCCAGCGTCAGGGGGAACGCAGTCAGATTGACCAGGAACGCCAGCCACATCGCCGCCAGCGCCGCCGGCGAGTCATAGACGTATTTCATCCCCTCCCGCAGGTCGCGCCAGAAGGAGGCGTGCGCCATGACGACCGGCTTGCCACGTGGCGCGCCGACGCCCAGCGTCAGCAGGAAACCCCCGGCATAGAATATCGTGATGGCGGTGTAGGCAGGCGCCAGGCCGAGCCAGGCGGACAGGCCGGCGCCTGCCAGGGCGCCGACGACGCGCGCGGAGTCGGAGGTGGTCCGTGCCACGCCCATTGCCGCCATCAGGCGGTCGCCGGGCATCGTCTCGGCGATCAGCGCGTTGCGCATGGCGAGGTCCGACGGGCGGATCAGACCGGCCAATGAGGCGATGATGAAGACGGCGAGGGCATTCAGCACATTGAAATGCGCCAGGACGGCCATCAGCGCGGCCGCAACGGCATAGCTCGCGCGCATGGCCGACAGGATGTTGCGATGGCCAAGCCGGTCGCCCCATAGCCCGAACAGCGGCGCAATCAGCGATCCGGCGTAGATCAGCGCGCCGTACAGCGTCAGGATCAGCACCGATCCTGTCTCGGTCAGGATGTACCAGCTCAGGATCAGGATTTCCATCTCGCTGGCCCAACTGGTCAGCAGATCCGCCGGCCATTGGAAGCGGAAGCTGCGGACCTGAAACGGGGCGAGAATCTCCGATCGGCTGTTACGGCCGGGGCTGGTCACCGGAAGGGGATGGCGTACATCATGCCGCCCTTGGTCCACAGGGCGTTCTCACCGCGCTCCAGCTTCAGCGGGCTCGCCATCCCGACATTGCGCTCATAGGACTCGCCGTAGTTGCCGACCTGCTTGATGATGTTGAAGGCCCAGGCGTTGTCGATGCCCATAAGCTTTCCGAACTCACCGGTCTTGCCCAGCAGGCGCTGCACGGTCGGATTGGTGCTTTCGGCCAGCGCCTTGTCCACCGTGGCGGATGTGATGCCGAGTTCCTCGGCCTCCACCATGGCCATCATCGACCAGCGGACGATGTCCATCCACTGGTCGTCGGCCCGGCGAACCATCGGTCCCAGCGGTTCCTTGCTGATACGGTCCGGGAGAATCACGTAGTCGTCCGGGTTTGGTACGCCCGCCCCACGGATCGAGGCCAGATTGGAACTATCGGACGATGCGGCATCACACCGTCCGGACAGTAGTGCCTTGATCAGCACATCTGTGGTGTCGAGCAGCACGATGTTGAACTTGGTATTATGCTGCTTCATCCAGTCGGCCATGTTCATCTCGTGAGTCGATCCCTGGAGCATGCAGATCGTTCCGCCTGTGAGATCGGGCAGACTGCCAACCTTGGCGTCCTTCCGCACCAGGAAGCCCTGGCCGTCGTAGAAATTCACCATGACCATGTGCAGGCCGATGGTGGCGTCACGCAGGAAGGTGAAGGTCGTGTTGCGGGACAGAATGTCGATCTCGCCCGACTGCAAGGCCGGGAATCGGGTGGCGCCCGTGGTGGGGACGTAGCGCACCTTCGTTGAGTCGCCGAAGACTGCCGCCGCAACGGCGCGGCAGGCGTCGACGTCGAGGCCGCGCCAGACGCCCTGGCTGTCGGGCATGGAGAAGCCGCCGAGGCCGACATTCACGCCGCAGGAGACATAGCCCTTCTGCCGGACGTTCTCGAGCGTGCCCGCCTGTGCGAGACCGGCCCAGGACAGCAGCAGGGCCAGGAGCAGCAGGCGTTTCAACATCGGACGTGTCCCTTGGTAGCCGTGGTGCCATATCGTGTCGCATTGCCGCCGATAAACCAAGAGTAGGGCAGGGTCGCGCTTGAACGTTCGGTGCCGCGCCGTTGAATCATTATGTGCTTAATGATTGGATCCCCATGGCGACTGTCGTCACCATCAACCGGCCGGACGTGGTTGCGCTGATCGAAGCTGCTGCGGCGTTTTACAGCGGGCAACAAGACCGAGGCCGTGGCGTTCGCCTTGCGCAAGCTGGTGGAACCGGAGCGGCGGATGGGCAGCCTTTTCGGGATGATGCCCGGATCGGTGAAGGTTACGGAGGGCGTTGACCTGACCGAACCCGTTCCGGAGGCGGATGGTCCATTCGATGGCGAAACCGGGGCTAAAATCGACCGGTGACTGAGCGGCTTCTGCTCGATACGCATATCGCGCTATGGCTAGGGAGCGGCAATAGTCGCCTGTTGCCAGCAACAAGAGCGTTGATCGAGGACTGCTGGCTTGGCGGTGGTTCAATCTTGTTGAGCGCAGTGACCGTTTGGGAAATCGCCTTATTGCTGCACATTGGGCGGCTTGAGCCCGATCGTCCGCTCGATGATTGGTTGGGCGTGCTCCTCAGCCGACCAGGCGTCGAACCCCTTTCTCTGGGACATAAAGCCGCTGTCAAAGCATATCAATCGAATGGAGATCTCCACCGGGATCCGGCCGACCGGTTGCTGATCGGATGAGCCATCGAACAGCGGCGCCTGCTGATTACCTATGATGGCAGGATCACCACTTTTGCCCAAGCACATGGCAGGCGATACGGGTTCGACGTGCGCAGATAAGCGCTGCGAGGTCGCTCTGCTCCCAAGCCGCCTGCCATGAATGGTTCGGCGTGCAACGAAGCAGCGTCAGCGCGATTTCGGGGACAGACACCCTGCACAGGCCCGCCGCCCTGTCCCGCGCATTTCGCCCGCCCGTTACCGCCGAGCCCGGCAGTCACATCTCTGCACGGCAACGTGAAGTCCGTCTCCGCATCGCTGAGCGTTACGGCCGGTGCAGCACGGAGCGGGGACATGCCCACAGCCATCATCTTCGACGTCGACGGAACATTGGTCGACTCCGTCGACCTGCACGCCCGTTCCTGGCAGCAGGCGTTCAGGGATTTCGGCCATGAAATCGAGTATCAGGAGATCCGGAATCAGATCGGCAAAGGCGGCGACCAGTTGATGCCTGTGTTCCTCACCAGCCTGGAATTCCAGGAAAAGGGTGAGGCGCTGGAACAGCACCGGAAGAAGCTGTTGACGGAGCACTATCTGTCGCAGGTGCGCGCCTTCCCCGGCGTCCGGGCACTCTTCGAGCGCATCCGCCAGGATGGCGTCCGCATCGTACTCGCCTCTTCCGCCAAGGCCGACGAACTCGGCGTCTATAAGCAGCGGGCCCAAATCGAGGATCTGCTGGAGGATGAGACGTCCTCGGACGATGCCGAAAAGTCAAAGCCTTATCCGGACATCTTCCAGGCGGCGCTCGGTCGCCTCGGGAATCCTGATCCAGCCGAGGTCTTGGTTGTGGGCGACACACCCTACGATGCCGAAGCCGCCGGCAAGGCCGGACTGCGCACCATTGGCGTGCTGTGCGGCGGCTTCCCGGAGGCATCGTTGCGTGCGGCCGGTTGCATCGCGCTCTACCGCGACCCCGAGGATTTGCTGGCGCGGTATGACCAGTCGCCGCTGGCCAACCGTGCGTAACCGCCATGGCTACGCCGACCATATCCCCGCCACCGCCTGAGACGCTCAGCCGCTCGCTCCGGCGCAATATCGAGGTGCTGGCGGAGCGTCGCCGCCGGGAAGCCGAGGCCGCCACGATGCAGGAGCGCCTCGCGGCCGCCATCACGCGGTTCACCGGCAGCAT
>JAFEFW010000147.1 GCA_018240405.1 Pseudomonadota bacterium | reverse complement strand
GACCGGCCAGCCGGTGGTGCATCTGGCGGCGTCGTAGCCGCACGCGCACGCCGGATCGCAGCGGCATCCCGCCCGGCATTGTCGGGCGGGATGCCGTGGCCGGCATGCACCACGACGGCCGTGGCGCCCACTTCGGCCGCGCCATGTCCTTGCGCTGGCGGTCCGCATCCAGGGCCAGCACGGACCCAGGAGCGACCGGTTCGTCCGACAGCGGGGTAATGGCCGGCGGGTGCCGCGGACGGGCGCGGTCACCGTTCCGTCAGCCGCCGCCGCCGAACCGCCTTGCCCCGGCGCCGTTGCAGGCAGCATCGCCCCCGAACAAGGACACTTCGCCCATGCCCGACGACGCTGGCCCCGCCGCGACCGTCCTGTCGCAGGTCACGCTGACCATCAACGGTGAGACCCGGTCGCTGTGGGTGGAGCCCTGGACGACGCTGCTCGACCTGCTGCGGCTGCAACTGGACCTGACCGGCACCAAGAAGGGCTGCGACCATGGGCAGTGCGGCGCCTGCACGGTACTGGTCGACGGCATCGCGCTGAACGCCTGCCTGCGGCTCGCGGTGATGCAGGACGGGGCGCATGTGACGACGGTCGAGGGCCTCGCCGCCGCGGACGGGACGCTGCATCCGATCCAGCAGGCCTTCATCGACCAGGACGCCTTCCAGTGCGGCTACTGCACGTCGGGCCAGCTTTGCTCCGCCGTCGCCCTGCTCGAACAGGACAGGGCGCGCACGCCGGAGGCAATCCGCGAAGCCATGAGCGGCAATTTGTGCCGCTGCGGCGCCTACCCCAACATCGTCGCCGCCATCCGGCAGGTGCAGGAGGCCGCACGATGAACCGCTTCGCCTATGTGCGGGCCGATTCGACGGCCGCCGCGTTCCGCGATGCCGCCGATCCGGCCGCGCGGTTCATTGCCGGCGGCACTAACCTGCTCGACCTGATGAAATACGACGTCGAGCGCCCGTCGCGGCTGGTGGACATATCGCGGCTGCCTGGCCTGGACGGTATCGAGCCGACCGCGTCGGGCGGCCTGCGGATCGGCGCGCTGGTCACCAACAGCCGGGCCGCGGTGGCCGCCGAGGTCACGGAGCACTATCCGATGCTGGCGAGCGCCCTGCTGGCCGGTGCGTCGCCCCAGCTGCGCAATGCCGCAACGACCGGCGGCAATCTGCTGCAACGGACGCGCTGCATGTACTTCTACGATCCCGCCACGCCCTGCAACAAACGCCAGCCTGGCAGTGGCTGCGGCGCGTTGGATGGTGTCAACCGCAACCACGCCATCCTGGGCGCCAGTGAGCACTGCATCGCTACCCATCCGTCCGACATGTGCGTGGCGCTGGCAGCGCTGGAGGCGGTGGTACATGTCACCGGCCCGAATGGCGACCGGACCATTGCGTTCGCGGACTTTCATCGCCTGCCCGGTGACGAACCGCAGCGCGACACGACGCTGGCGCACAGCGAGATCATCACGGCTGTGGAACTGCCGCCGCAGGGATACGCGGGCCATTCGACCTACCTGAAGCTGCGCGATCGCCACAGCTATGCCTTTGCCCTGGTTTCCGTCGCCGCCGCCCTCGCGCTGGACGCCGGCGGCATCAGCACCGCCCGCGTCGCGCTGGGCGGCGTAGCGCACAAACCGTGGCGCGATCCGCAGGCCGAGGCGCTGCTGGTCGGCCAGGCGCCGACCGAGGCGGCCTTCCGCCGTTGTGCCGACGCGCTGCTGCACGGGGCGCAGGGCCATGGCGGCAACGACTTCAAGATCGCTCTGGCGCACGACGCCATCGTCAGAGCACTGACGCAGGCGGCCGCCGGTACGCCGCAGTCGCAGACCGACAAGCGTATTGCATAGGGGAACCGGAGCCATGTCAGCCGCACTCGAAGTCCCCGCCGATCGCCCCTTTCGCCATGTCGGACAGCCGCGCAGCCGGGTTGACGGCCGCCTGAAGGTCACCGGCGGCGCGCGCTATGCCGCCGAGTTCGATGCGCCGAACCTGCTGCACGGCGTCGCCGTGCCAGCCAGCATCGCCCGCGGCCGTATCCGCCGCATCGATACGGAAGCGGCCGTCGCGGTCCCCGGCGTTGTGCACATCTACACCCACGGCAACCGGCCGCCGATCCCGGCCAGCGACCAGGACTACCAGGATGCGGTCGCGCCACCCGGCAAGCCGTTCCGGCCGCTGTTCAATGACCAGATCCTGTTCAGCGGCCAGCCTGTCGCGCTGGTGGTGGCAGAGACGCTGGACGCGGCGACCTACGCGGCGTCGCTGGTGCGAGTGGACGCTGAGGCGGAACCGCATGAGACCAACCTGGAGCGCAATCGCTTCGCTGCCTATGTGCCGCCGGAGAAACGGTCCGGCATTGCGCCGCCACCGGAGACGCGCGGCTTTCCCGATGCCGCCTTCAACGTCGCCCCTGTGCAGATCCGAAACGAATACCATGTCGAGAGCGAACACCATAACCCGATGGAGCCGCACGCCTCGACCGCGATCTGGGAAGGCGACGGGCGCCTGACGGTCTATGACAAGATCCAGGGCGTGATGAATTCGCACGCATACATTACGGGTATTTTCGGCCTGGACGCCGACCAGGTCCACGTTCTTTCACCGTTCGTCGGCGGCGCCTTCGGCAGCGGGCTGCGGCCGCAATACCAGTTGTTCCTGGCCGTCATGGCGACGCTGGACCTGAAACGATCCGTTCGCGTCGTGCTGTCGCGCGAACAGATGTTCACCATCGGTTACCGCCCGGAGACGATCAACAGCATCGCCCTCGGTGCCAATGCCGACGGCACGCTGAGGGCACTGAAGCACAGCGCCATCGCCCGCACCTCGACCTTCGAGGACTACCAGGAAGTCGTCGTCAACTGGTCCAACCTGCTGTACCGCTGTGAGAATGTCGGCCTCGACTACAAGCTGGTGAAGCTCGATACCGACACGCCATGCGACATGCGTGCGCCCGGCGCGCCGCTCGGCGTTTTCGCTATCGAAACGGCTATGGATGAACTTGCTTACGCGGTGAAGCGCGACCCGCTGGAGCTGCGGACACAGAACTTTGCCGATACCGATGAGATCGAAGGCAAGCCGTTCAGCACGCGCTCGCTGCGCGAGGCCTGCCGCCAGGGTGCGGAAAAGTTCGGCTGGTCCGGCCGGCCGTTCGAGCCGCGCTCGATGCGAGAAGGCAAGGAACTGATCGGCTGGGGCATGGCCACCGGCATCTGGGAAGCCATGATGACGCCGCACACGGCGCGCGCATGCCTGACCGCCGACGGCAAGCTGGAAGTCGGGACGGCCACGGCGGATATCGGCACCGGCACCTACACCATGCTGACCCAGGTAGCCGCCGATGCGCTCGGCCTGCCGATGGAAGCGGTCACCGCGCGGCTGGGCGATTCCCGGTTGCCGAAGGCACCGGTGGAGGGCGGGTCCTGGACCACGGCCTCGGCCGGCACCGCGGTCCATCTTGCCTGCCGCAAGGTGGCGGATACGCTGCTGGGTCATGCCCGCCGCATGCCGGGATCGCCCTTCGCCAATACGTCGCTGGACCACGTGACGTTCGCGGACGGACGGATCGTGCTGCGGGCCGATCCTTCCAAGGCAATGACCCTGACCGAGGTGATGCAAGCCGCCGGCGTGCCGCAGGTCGAGGCGGAGGAAACCGCGGAACCCGATCCGGCGATGAAACAGCAATTCTCGTCCTATACGCATTCCGCGGTGTTCGCCGAGGTGCGGGTGGATGAGCAGCTTGGGGTGGTCCGGCTGACCCGGATCGTCAGTGCCGTCGCGGCCGGCCGGATCGTCAACCCGAAGACGGCGCGCAGCCAGATCATCGGCGGCGTGGTGTTCGGCGTCGGCATGGCGCTGCACGAGGAGTCGATGCTTGACCACCGGCTGGGCCGGTTCATGAACCACAACCTGGCCGAGTACCACGTGCCGTCAGCAGCCGATATCCCCGACATCGACGTGCTGTTCGTCGATGAGGTCGATGAGCGGCTGAACCCGCTGGGGGTGAAGGGGCTGGGCGAGATTGGCATCGTTGGCACCGCGGCGGCGATCGGCAATGCCATCTTCCATGCGACCGGCAAGCGGCTGCGGCATCTGCCGATGACGCTAGAGCGGGTGCGCGGGTAGGCGTCCTCTTCGGCGCCTCAACCCGACGGCCTGCGCGGGAGCAGTCCGGCGGAGGCGGCGTGGAGGAAGCTCCTGCCGCTGCGAGGTAACGCGCGGCCAGTGCCACGGAGGCCAGGCATTACACTGCGTCGTGCAGGCTCACCGGCGTCCAGTTCAGCGCGCGCCGAGCCAGCCGTGCCTCGACGGTTTCGTTGTCATAGTCCGGATGCACGGCCGTCTGAACGAAGGCTGCTTGATCGTCCAGGCAGCGGGTATTGATGACCGCACGCAGGCCGGCCGGTGTGTCGCAAACCGCTCCGACATAGACACCGCAGCGGCGGCACAGCAGGTAATCCGCTGTGCGCGTGCCGAAGCGATATTTCGCCACCAATGACCAATCGGCTCGGACCTCGGCTTGCCCTGCCGCATCCGACACCGTGCGCGTGGCGTGGGCGCGGCAGAACGAGCAGGCGCAGGAGCGGACCTGCATTTCGGCCGGCGGCTTCGTCAGCCGCACCCGGACTTGCAGGTTACCGCAATGACAACCGCCCTGGTGTTCCATGGCATCAGTTTCGGCGCTTCCTCGCCCGTCGTCCAGCCACCCGTGACCGCGGTCCTGAACCCTACAGCGCCCCACCGCGCCGGCCCGCCATTGCGCCCAGCCGCAGGCGCAACGCGTTCAGCTTGATGAAGCCCTGGGCGTCGACCTGGTCATAGGCGCCCTGGTCGTCCTCGAACGTCACGTGCTTCATCGAATACAGGCTGTTCGGGCTCTCCCGCCCGATGCAGGTGACGTTGCCCTTGTACAGCTTCATCCGCACCTGCCCGGTGACGCTGTGCTGCGACGTATCGATCAGCGCCTGCAGCATCCGCCGCTCCGGCGCGAACCAGAAGCCGTTGTAGATCAGCTCCGCATAGCGCGGCATCAGGCTGTCCTTCAGGTGCGCCGCTTCGCGGTCGAGCGTGATGCTTTCGATGCCGCGATGCGCCGCCAGCAGGATGGTGCCGCCGGGCGTCTCGTAGACGCCGCGACTCTTCATGCCGACGAAGCGGTTCTCCACCAGGTCCAGCCGGCCGATGCCATTGGCCTTGCCTAGCTCATTCAGCCGCGTCAGCAGTGCTGCCGGCGACAGCGCCACACCGTCGATCGCCACCGGATCGCCGGAGACGAAGTCGATGGAAATCACCGTCGCCTTGTCCGGCGCGTCCTCGGGGCTGATGGTCCGCTGGTAGACGATCGAGTCCGGCTCGACCGCGGGGTCCTCCAGGATTTTGCCCTCGGATGACGAGTGCAGCATGTTGGCGTCGACGCTGAACGGCGCCTCGCCGCGCTTGTCCTTGGCGATCGGGATCTGGTGCTGTTCGGCGAACTCGATCAGCTTCGTCCGGCTGGTCAGATCCCATTCCCGCCACGGCGCGATGATCTTGATGTCCGGCTTCAGCGCGTAATAGCTGAGCTCAAACCGGACCTGGTCGTTGCCCTTGCCGGTCGCGCCGTGCGCCACCGCGTCGGCGCCGACCTGTTCAGCGATCTCGATCTGGCGCTGGGCGATCAGCGGGCGGGCAATGGACGTGCCCAGCAGGTACTGGCCCTCATACAGCGTGTTGGCGCGGAACATCGGGAAGACGAAGTCGCGGACGAATTCCTCGCGCAGATCGTCGATGAAGATCTCCTTCACGCCGAACATCTCGGCCTTCTTGCGCGCCGGCTCCAGCTCCTCACCCTGGCCGAGATCGGCGGTGAAGGTCACGACCTCGCAGCCATAGGTGGTCTGCAGCCAGCGCAGGATCACGCTGGTGTCCAACCCTCCTGAGTAGGCGAGAACGACCTTCTTCACATCCTTCGCGGCCATGGCGCGCAGACCCTTTCGTGCAACGGCGGGGGAGTAGCGCCCAACCGCCGCCGGACGCAAGGCGCGCTGATCAATCGGCCGCGCCCGCGACTGGGGGGAAGTCGCCCGGGCCTGCACGGTCCATGCCGCCGCCTGCCTCTATGGCTATCCACGGCGCCAGCAACTGCTCCAGCCCATGGGGTGGTATCCCATCGGGTGCCGCTGGCGAACGGGCCGCCGGATCGCCGGACCGAAGCGCCGCTTCGGCCATGATCATCTCCGCCACCTGGGTCATGGCGTGGATGCGCGGGTCGCGGGAAGCCGCCGGTGCGGGGTCGGACGGCGGTGACGGCGCCAAGGCCGGCGTTGCAGGCTGCTGCCTGTCCGGCGGTGGCGGCGCGCTGGCTGGCTCGCTGGCCGCGCGCGCATCCGCCGGCGCTGGCGCGCCCTGGCGCAGCTTGCGCCGGCGCTGCATGGCCGTCTCGATCTGGGTGGCGGTCCGGCTGGCCTGCTGCGACTGGCTGACCAATTGCCGCCGTTCGGCTGGGTGCACTGCCGGGTCAGCGGCGTCGCGCAGCAGCGTTAGGCTGATGCGGCCATGCGCCACGGCCTGTGCCGCGCTGAGGAAGTCGGCTTCGCACGCGGGCTGATGCCGGAGCACTGCCCGCAGGGCCATGCGCCTCCCGGCGTCTCGCTGCGCCGGATCCGGTGTGAACAAGGGCGCGAGGTCGTCGATGATGCCGTCCAGCATCGCCATGCCATCGGGGTCGCCGTCGCCTGTGATGTCATAGAGGGCGGCGTTGACGTTCATGGTCATGGCAGCGGGTCCTTGGGCTGAAATGCAGCGGGCTTGAAAACGGTCGCGAGCGATAATGTTCTATATATGTTCCTTAGCGCACACCCTTGCCGTAGCGCAAGGAAAATCTGCCGCTGGCCCGAGCGGCACGCGGCCAGGGGGCGGAAGCGGGCGGAAACGAGCCGTTGAAATCTGCAGCAAGCGGTACCAGAACGGCCGGCATTCACGGAGATTGCCACCTGGCCCCGCCGGTGGACCTGAGCCGAAGGCCCGTACCGACGGGTCAAGAATCCGCCGTGCAATCGTGCGCTCGTGCTACTGCCTTGCGGGAGGGGAGCGTCCGGCGCCGCTGCCCGGGAGGTGTACCGTCCGTCCTGTTGTCCAGCCCGCGTCCTGGACGCCGTCAGCGCCGCCCAACCCCACGCCCATTGCCAACCACACCGGCTCGGCAACATGATCGCCGCTGCTGTCCGGGGACCTGACGAACATCCATGCCTGTCAAAGCCGTCTGCTTCGATGTGGGGGAAACCCTGATCGACGAAACCCGCCATTGGAACGACTGGGCCGCCTTCCTCGGCGTGCCCACCCTGACCCTGTTCACCGCCATCGGCGTGACCATGGAGCGCGGCCAGTCGCTGCGCCGGGTGTTCGAGATCTTCCGTCCCGACATCGAGTTCCGCAACGTCCGCCAGCTTCGCGCGCAGCAAGGGTGGGTCTACGACTTCATCGAAAGCGATCTGTATCCGGACGCCGTTCCGTGCCTGACGGCGCTGCGCGCCCGTGGCTACAAGGTGCTGATCGCCGGCAACCAGCCGGTGGAGTCCGAAGCCGCGCTGCAGCGCCTGAACGTGCCGGCGGACTTCATTGCCAGCTCCGGCGGCTGGGGTGTCGCCAAACCGGACCCGCGCTTCTTCGACAAGGTTATCGAGGCTGCCGGCGTGCCGGCCGAGGATATTGCCTATGTCGGCGACCGGCTGGACAACGACGTGCAACCGTCGCTCGCCGCCGGGCTGCGGGCGGTGTTCCTGCGCCGCGGTCCGTGGGGCTGGATGCATGCGGAAAGGCCGGAGATCGAGCAGGCCGATCTGCGGCTCGACAGCCTGTTGGACCTGCCCGACCGGCTGAATTCGCTATGAGCTTCGATCCCGCTGCCGACGGCTGGCGCCCGATGCCACGCGCCGGCCTGCCCGCTGGACTCGGCGTGCCCTGGGGCAAGAAAACCGAGACCGGCTGGCTGTATGGCCTGTGGACCGTGGATGACCACACCAACATCAACGGCGTGCTGCATGGCGGCGTGCTGATGACGTTTGCCGACCACGGCCTGTCGATGCTGGCCTGGGAGGCGGCGGAGCGCGCGCCCTGCACCACGATCCAGCTCAACACGCAGTTCCTCGACGCCGTGCACCCGGGAGAGTTCCTCGAATTGCGCGGCGAGGTTGTGCGCCGCACGCGCAGTCTTGTCTTCATGCGTGGTATCGTTGGTGTACGGGACCTGTCGGGCGTGCGCGATGTCGGCGCGGTCGATGGACTCTGGCGCGTGCTGCGGCCGCGCTCCTGAATTCAGGAGGACAAGAATGGACGACGCCGCTGATACCGCTGCCCGCAAACGCCAGCAGCCCGAGGTCCAGACCGCGTCAGCCGGCAACGGTCCGATGACCCTGGCGATCGATGTCGGCGGCACGCGGCTGAAGGCCGGTTTACTGGATCCGTCTGGTCAGATGGTCGCCGGTCCAAACCGGACCGATACGCCGGCGGAAGCCTCACCCCAGACTGTGGTGGACGCGCTGGTGGGTATCGTCGCGCCGTTGGGC
>JAFEFW010000146.1 GCA_018240405.1 Pseudomonadota bacterium | reverse complement strand
TCGGCCCAGGCCATGCCGGAATCAAGGCGCGCAACGCGCATGGTCAGGTAGCGCTTGTCTTCCTCGAGAATTGCCAGGTCGCCCATCGGCGTCAGTTCGCGATGGGCTTCGCGACGCGGAACGTTCTTGCGGCGCGGCATGAAATACAGCACATCGTCGGTGAACAGATCCAGCCACTCAAGCAGCTTGCGCTCGTCCAGCAGCCACGCTTCGCGCGTGTAGAACGGCATCAGCTCCAGCCACAGCGCCTGGTTCGGGGTCAGCGTCACGGTTACCGGTGCAGGTGGTGCGGTCATCGGCGCTCTCCCCTAGCCCTGCATCGTCGCGGTGCCGTCAAACCGAGCGGTGATCGGGTCCAGCGGGATGTCGGCCCAGGACTCGGCATTCATGAACTGCTCCCACCGCTGGTAGAACAGCCGCTGGTTATTTTCCGAAATGTAACGTTCTGAAACGATGCCGGGATAGTCCGGGTGCGGGCCGGCGTGGCCGACCCCCATCGACAGGTCCTGCGGATAACGGCGGGCGGTTTGGCTCATGCTGGCCTCTGTCACCTGGCGCCAGTTGTCCACGTCATCCTGCTCGAACATCCCGGCGGCACCGTTATTGGCCTGGCTGCCGATGCGGATCACGCGCTTCAGTTCCTCGGGCGCGTCGCGGTCCAGCAGCACGAAGTGCCAGAACTCGGTCTTCAGCGGGCCGCGCGGCAGAGCCAGCCGGAAGCCCAGCACGCCGTTCGGAAACAGCGAGTGGTTGGCAAGCTGAACCTGCCGCGCGCGCAGCTTGCCCAGCCGGTGCTCGACCTCCGCCATCGTGTCACGGTGATACGCCTCAAAGAGCTTCATTGTTTCGGTGGAGACGCCATGCATGTAGCGCGGCATGTTGTCGTCCGCATCACGGAACGTGATGGAGTGGCCGTTGACGAAGGCATGTTTGCTGGGGCTGTGGAATTGATCGGCATGGGACAGCCGCGGCCGGCCCAGAAAGCGGCTCTGCACCGCGGCGCTGGACAAGTGGCTGGTGGGCACGTGGTAGTTGTCGGAGCAGTTGTCGACCATCGTCTTCCAGTTGGCCGGCTCCAGCCACTTGACGGGACCCAGTGCCAGCGTGCCGCCGTCGCGCCGGTTGAACACCGTATCGAGGTACCAGCGCGCGTCGCCCAAATAGGCCTCCAGGCTGGGCGCATCCTCGGCCCAGGTGGCGAAGATCAACCCGGCATAGGTCTCCAGCCGAGCCTCGATCAGCCCCATGGAGGTGGTGTCGAGCGCATTGTAGTAGGCTTCCGACAGTCCCGGCACGTGTTCCAACGCGCCATCGTTACGGAACGTCCAGCCGTGGTAGGCGCACATGAAGCGCTTGGCATTGCCGTCGTCGCAACGAACCACGCGGTTGCCGCGATGACGGCACATGTTCAGCAGGGCATGCAACTTGCCATGGCTGTCGCGCGTCAGGATCACCGGATCCTCGCCCATATAGGTGTGGAAGTAGTCGTCGACGGCCGGCACCAGGCTCTCATGCCCGATCATCAGCCAGGCGCGGCCGAAGATCTTCTTCATTTCCTGGTCGTAGATCGACTGGTCGCTGAAAATGCGGCGGTCGATCTTGCCGGTGCTGCGGTCGATGACGGCGTACGGTGCTATCGCGTCCATGTTCGAGCCCCTCCCGCCGGGAGTATAGCATAGGGTGCCGGTGCGAGTCCGGATGCACCGGGGCCGCGACGGGGGAATCGTTGCACACGGGTGATGCATGGATGTGGTGATCGAAAGTCTGCTGGCAGGCGCCAGGTTGGCGACCGGGCATGTCGCTGTGATCGATGTGTTTCGTGCCTTCACGACAGCGGCCGTCGCGTTCGACCGGGGCGCGTCGCGCATCGTCATGGTCGGCTCCGTCGAGGAGGCGGTGGCGCTGCGAGCAAGCGGTGCGGTGCGGTTTTGCATGGGTGAAGTCGGCGGGCGCAAGCCGGACGTGTTTGACTTCGGCAATTCACCGTTCGAGTTGCTGGATGCGGCGCTGGATGGCGCGGTCATTGCGCAGCGGACCAGTGCCGGCACGCAGGGCATCGTCGCCGCCGCTCGCCAGGCGGAACGCCTTTATGCGGCGTCGCTGGTCACCGCGCGCGCGACTGCCCGCGCTCTGGCTTCGGGGGCGCCGGCGCGTGTGACTCTGGTTGCCATGGGCGATGCCGGCCTGGCGCGCACGGATGAGGACGAATTGTGCGCCCTGCATCTGCGTGCTCTGGTGGAGGGTCGACCGGGCAATCCGGAGGCGGTGCGGCGCGTGATCCTGGCCGGCGGCGACGTCCAACGCTTCCACGATCCGACCCGTCCGGACCTCGATGCTCGGGATCTGGACGTGGCGCTGGCGGTGGATCGTTACGACTTCGCGATACAGGTCGAGATGGAGGACGGCAGGCCGGTCGCGCGGAAGGTGCTGTCGTAAGACCGGCCAGGTGTCGCAGTCCGGCTTGTTACAGCAGGTCCGCCACAGCCTCGCGGAAGCGCGTGAGCGCCGCGACATGCTCCGCCAGCGTGCGGCCATCGATGCGGCGGTGGTGATCGCTGACGTAGGTGGTGCTGGCGCTGACATGGGTCACGCCGGCCTGCTTCCAGAAGGTGATTTCCCGCCGCCAGTCCTGTGGGCCGCCGGCGCCGGGCGACATGCGAATCTCGATGCCGACATCCTCCGGCTTGCGGCCGGCCTCGCGGACCATGCGGCGCAGCTTGTCGAAGGCGGCTAGCGCGGCGTCGCCGGGCGGGTAGTCCAGCGGCATGAAGCCATCGCCGTATTGTGCCGTACGGCGGAAGGTCGCCTCGGCGTGGCCGCCGAACCAGACCGGGATCCGGCCGGAGGCAGGGCGTGGGTTGATGCCGGCATCGTCGATGCGGTGGAACTCGCCGGTGAAGGTTACGTGGTCCTGCGCCCACAGCGCCTGCATGACGCGGACCTGCTCCTCCGACCGCTTGCCGCGGTTGTGGAAGTTTTCGTTCAGGCCAACGAATTCCACTTCATTCCAGCCGACGCCGACGCCCAGGCGGAAGCGGCCGCCGCACAGCACGTCGAGGCAGGCTGCCTGCTTGGCGACCAGCGCCGCCTGGCGCTGCGGCAGGATCAGCACGCCGGTGGCGAAGCCGATTTTCTGTGTGCAACCGGCGAGAAAGCCGAACATGACGAACGGGTCGTGCCAGGCTACCGAGGTAGAGCCGACGCGCTGCGCGTGCTCGACCGGCACGCCGGTGCTGTCGCTGTGGATAAGCGGCGTATTGGGGTTGCGGCCGAGCACGTGGTCGGGGGCGAGCAGGTACTCGTAACCAAGGGATTCCGCGGCCTGCGCGAAGTCGCGGATGACACCGGGCGCGGTGCCGATGTCGCCGATGGGCAGTCCGGCGCCGAGCTGCATGGTTCGTTTCCTCGTGTTGTTCTGATCCGGGGAGCGTATCGCGTTGGGGGGCGTGGTGGGAAGCGTGGACGGGCCCAGACGTACCGTCGCGCCGGCCGTGGAAGACGTGTTGGTGATTCAATGCTGCGGAATAGCGGGTGGTAAGCGCGCTGCGGCGGTGGCGGGGACCACCGGCACGGCGCAAATACCAAAACCCTTCCGCCGGTTGTCCAATATCCGCCCGCTGATGCCGCCAGCATAAGGGGACGGCGACAACTCTGCGCCTTGCCTTGGCGACCTATAACGGAAAATGCTCGACATGCGTCTCGGCCGTGCGACCAAAATAGACGGCGCGACTCCCAGAGAACGACACAATATAGCCAGCACAGCCCGCCGCCATGACTTTCGTGCAGAAGCCGGAGTAGGTGTAGCCCGGTACCAGCTGCTGCGCCTCCCGGATCGCGGCCTGGACCGCAGCCACATCCAGGGTGGCGGCGACCGGTGTGGCACTCCTGTGCGTCGCCAGAACAATGCTATCGCCCTCCGGCAGATAATACGTCGCCGTCGCGCGCCGGAAATCAACAGCGTAGCTCTCAAAGCCGGCTTGCATCAGGGTCCCTACGATCTGCGGGAAGGTCATGCTGTCGGCCTCGGCGCCATGCAAGCAGGTTTCGGCGATTTCGGCCAGGTACGCATCCATGGTGTTCCTCCGCGGTCGGGACTGGATCTGCGGTCAATCGACAGGCACACCGGTCAGGCCGAGCCGCTCGACCGTTTCGGTGAGGATGCGCGCCAGGACGGTGCGATCCCGAACGGAGAGGTGCGCGAAGCACTCGGCTTCATTCTGGTCGGCCAGAGCGGCCAGCCGGGGAACAAAATGCGTGCCCTTCGCAGTCAGCCGCAGGGTCTGCGCCCGACCGTCGTCCGGACTGGCTTCGCGGGAAACCAACGCCTTGGCAATCAGGCGGTCGGCCAGCTTGGTAATCGCCCCCCTTGTCATGCCCATCTCATCGGCAAGCCGGCTCGGCGGCAGCCTCTCCTTGCCGTACAGCGTGCGCATCAGCCCCCACTCCGCGACAGTGACGCCCTGCGCCGCCAGCTTGCGGGCAAAAGCATGCGATACGTGGTTGGAAACCTGGCGCAAGCGGTAGCCCAGGTGCGCGGTCAGTTCGGGAACGACGGGTGCCATGAGGGCCGCCATGTGGTTGACTGGGAAATCATAAGACGCATTGATTTCCTAGTCAACTGGATTCGCCCTAAGCTATCGAGGACACGGCGGCTGCAGCGCGGAACCCGGCCTTCCGGAGGCTGCCAGGGCGGCGCCGTAGCCAGGCCGCGCCAACAGTCGCTGTTGACCTATTCCCCCAATCCCAATGTCCGCCCCGGATATCCGGCCGCGTCAAAGTAACGAGTTTGCCCGACGACCTGATACTTCAACACCGTCACCCGCCCCGCATCGTCGGGGTCCGACCGCATCACCATTGGCCGGCCGCCAACCTGGGCGCCATTCGGCATCGCCTCGGTCAGCACGCGGCCCGGCAGCTTGCCCTTGTCCTTGATGCTCAGCCCCAGCAGATGCGCGATTGTCTTGCCCAGATCCGCGTTGCTGACCGGCGCCGGGTCCGTGTAGCCCGTCCGGAACCCGGGCCCCACCGCCCCCATGATGTTGCGCGTCTCCGCTCGGCTGAAGCTGCCATGCATCCCCTGGCCCTGCTGCAACCCGGTATCCGCCACCACGACGCCGCAGGTGGTGACATCGGCGCAGCCGGTGGTGAACGAGCGGAAATTCACCACGATCGCCGGGATCGGCGTAATGGCAGAGCCCTCCAGGGCGATCGAGGACAGCGGCAGCGTGCCGCGGATCGGCCCCAGCCGCGAGTCGACGAACAGGCCGCTGGTATAGTCCTGCTCCGCCAGGATCTTCACCACCTTCTCGGCCAGCGCCTTGTCCGGCTTTGGCAGATAGACCAGGTCGGATCCGCCATTGGCCGCTACTACGACCAGTGGCTTGGCCGGGTCGTCGCCGATCAGACCGTTCGCCCGCAGCGGCAGCATGCCCGGCTGCAGCGGCCGCTCCCGGGCCTCAACCGGCGCGTCGGGGTCGAACAGCTTCAGCCCCAGCCCATTGGCGATATCCATCGCCAAAAATCCCGGCGGCAGCAGCCCCTGCGGCACGCCCTTGTTGATCTGCTGCGCCGCCCAGCTCGTCGCGCTCTCCTTGGAGATGGTGGAGAACCCGTGGTCCGAGGTCAGCAGCACATCCGTGGTCGCCTCCAGTCCCAGCGACTTCAACGTAGCCAGGATGCGCGCCAGATTGTCGTCGGCATTGCGGATCGCCGCCAGGGAGGTCGGACCATTGATGCCCGGCAGCAGGCGGCGCAGCGAGTCCCCCTGGTTATGCTGCGTGCCGTCCGGGTCGCGCGACCAGTAGACCAGCACGAACGGCTTCTGCCGCTGCTTGAACAGCGGTAGCACCACCCGCGTGGTGAGGTCGGTGAACCAGGCCTGCTGCTGCACATTGGCCACTTCGGTGCCGGGATTGGTGGCGTCGCCGGCCTTGCCGTTTTCGCCGCGTGTCGGCGCCTGGGTGGCAATGCCGGCCTTCTGCATCGCCGCCTGCACTTCCGGCAGCAGCGGCACGCCGCCGGAGCGGCCGGTCGAATCATCGGCGATGATGCTCTGCTCGCGGCCGGCCTTGGTGTGGTCGAAGATCAGCGTGGGACCAAGCTTGCCGATGGCGGCGGTGGACAGGCCGGCCTCTGCGGCGGCGCGCAGGATGGTCGTCTCGTTCAAATAGTTACCGGCGAAATGGTCGTCGATGTCGCCCAGGACTGGGTCGTTTTCCAGGAACGGCGTGACACTGCCGCCCGCGGTGGGGACCGGGTAGCCGGTGTAGATATAGTTGCTGAAATTGCCGGTGTCGCCGAGCTGGTGGCCGGTGGCCATGGCCGAGGCGTTGGGCGTGGTGAAGGTGGGGAACAGGGAGTGGGTGTTGGTGAAACGCACCCCCTGTTTCATCAGCGCGGTCATGGCTGGCGCCGTTTTCTCATTCACCATACCGGGACGCAGGCCGTCGGCGACGAACAGGATGACGTTGCGCGCCGGGCGGGCCGTGGCGCCCTTGGCCGGCGGGTCGGCGGCGAGGGCCTGGCTCAGCAGCAGGGGCAGCAGGAGGAGGGCGACAGGCAGGCGGCGCATCAGACAGGACTCCACGCGGCGTATGCCGCGGGACCTATCGTCGCCGGTCCGTCGCTGCATGTGAAGAATGAATGACGGTGCGGCGGGCGCATCCGGTGCGCCACGCCACTGCCGGTGCGCCCGCGCTCCATGCGTCCGCGATGTGGCACGGCCAGTACGATAGTCTGGAACGGCAGGGCGGCATGGTCGGGCCGCGCCTGCCGGTGGTGCGGCGTCAGCTACGCCGGCGGCGCGTCAGGGCGAGCCCGCCGAGGCCGGTGCCAAGGATGGCCAGCGATACCGGTTCAGGTATGGCAGCGCTGCCTGACAAGGTGACGCTGAATGCCATTTCCGGAACGTTGTACGAACCGCCAAAGTTCAGGCCACTCGGGTCGTTTGAATACCAGAACGTGCCATTGTCGACGATCCCCTCGCTGTTCTGCGTGTGGCCGCCGACCTGATACTCGCTGTCGCCACCGTTCTGGCCGACGGCGCTGATGGCGAACCAGTAGGTCTCACCCGCCGTCAGGACGGCGCTGCTGGTCGGCGCGGCGCTTTCAAACGTCAGTGTATCGAGCGTGAAGGCGAGGGCATTAGTCTGAGCCAGCACCGAGGTCGGGTCGGGCGCGCCCGAGGCATTGCCAAAAACCTCGAACACGATGGTCGACGGTGCGGTTCCCGCCGACGCGGTCACCAGCCAGGTCCCCAGACTGGTTACTGTTCCGGTCACCGGTGCGACAAAGCTATTGGTATAGACGTATGTGGAGTGGTCGCTGACCGGATGCCAGTATGGTCCCAAATCCGGCGACTTGGTAAGCACTACATCTGCATGCGCTGCGCTGCCGGCGGCGAGGATGAATGCACCGGCGATAATGAACCGTCTCATCGTTGAAAAGCTCCTGCACGTGTCGGGATGCGACCGCACCGGAGCGTCAGCAAGCACCATGCCATTGTTGGTAATGTAATTAAAACAGCCCGCTATGATTCCGTAGAACCAACAAACGTCCCGGACTGTAAAGTTTTCCGACAGTGTCGTGGCACGCTGTGCCACGGGTCGGACGAGCAAGCCGTGCCGTAACGGCCCGATGCCGCGAAAGCCTTTCTGCTGTCAGGCGGCGGAATCCTCGCGCCTACACCGTTCGGTAGCGGTGCACGCCCTCGGCATCCACTTCCAGCCGCAGCGTCCCCTCACCCAGCATGTGGTTCACATGCGCCAGCACCTCGCCGAAGGCAAATGCGGTTTGGTGCGCATCCAGCTCGCGGGGAAACACGAAGGGCAGCACCGCGGCGACCGACAGTGGCGTGTCGCGGCAGGCCTCCTCGATCAGGCCGCAACGCTCGCCATGGTGCTCGATCAACGCGTCGATGCGGCGATGCAGCCCGTAGAACGGCAGCCCATGGCCCGGCAGCACCAGCACGTCCTCGTTCACCGTCGCCCGGATGTCGCGCAGCGAACGGAGGTAGATGCCCAGCGCGTCCAGGTCGGGCTCCATCGGGTGCACGCTGACATTGGGGGAAATCCTGGCGATGACCTGGTCCGCGGCGAGGAAAATCCGCTCCTCCGGCCGGTACAGCATCGCCTGCTCCAGCGAATGACCACCACCGGTCATGACCTGAAAGTTCCGGCCGGCAATGCGCAGCGTGTCACTGTGCTTGATGCGGTGATAGGACGGCGGCACGCCGGTGGTGCGGCGCAAATATTCATGGCCGCGGCTCAGCACGATCTCGGTCACGTCGGTCGCCAGCCCGTGCTGGCGGTAGTAGGGACGGAACTGCTCGTTGCCGAAATCCGCCGGCGCGTGCTGCAGTACCAGGCTGTGCAGGTACTCCGGACGCGGCATGGTCACATCGATGCCGCAGCGCTCCACCAGCCAATTCGCCAGACCGACATGGTCGGGATGGAAGTGCGACACGATCAATGACGACAGCCCGTCCGTCTTCAACGGACCCGCGAAAGCCGTCTCCCACCCCTGTTTGCAGGCGTTGGTGCCAAGGCCGGTGTCCAGCGCGACCCAGCCGCGCTCGTCCTGGATCAGGTAGATGTTCACGTGATCCAGCCGGTAGGGCAGCG
>JAFEFW010000145.1 GCA_018240405.1 Pseudomonadota bacterium | reverse complement strand
TTCTGTTCTAATCTGATCAGTCTGTCCGATGCAAGAAATTTTTCCGCAACTGGCTGGAATCGCTCGACAGCAGCACATTGGATCGCTCGATAGGACTTTTTGACGGGAATAGAAGCCGTGACACGCGGTGATGCACGCCAATGGCACATCCCGCTGGCAGCGGTGCGCGGGTGACACCTGGGCAACCGGCGACTCGGCGCTGGCCGCTATAGTGCCAACCTTGGGCGGGCCGGCCGGGCCTCCAATCCCTACTCCGAGGTGGCCCTCACCGATGCCCACGCCGTTTGCTTCCCAGGATCTCGGTCGGGTGTTCGACGGGCGCGCTCTTACGCGCGGGCGCAGCCTGCAGCTGACCGGCGGGGTCGAGGTGCGCTTGGACGGCGACACCATCCGGGGCTCCGTCGAAGACCGCGGCGTCCGCTACACGCTGCACATCACGCCCTCGCTGCTGGGACGGCGGGTGATGTTCGACCATCGCTGCACCTGCGGCGCGCGCGGCTGCGCCCATCTGGCGGCCGCGGCGTTTAGCGCCCTGGACCAGTTCCCAGCGCTGCGAAAGGCGGAGCAGCAGACTTTCCTCGATACCCTGGTCACGTCGGCGCCGGAAAAGGAACCGCAGCGCCTGGTCTTCGAACTGGCGCCCGCGCGGGCACCGGATGCGTGCCTGGTGACCACGCTGCTGATCGGGGAGCGCACCGGCACCCTGGCGCCGACCACGCCGCGGGACGTGCTTGCCGACAGCGCCGCGGACGCCGCTGTCCGTACCCTCTGCCGGCTCCTGGGAGGTGGCGCGGACTCACGGATCGGCATTGCCGCCGCGCAGGTGGAAGCGGTACTGCCGGCGCTGGCGCAAACCGGCAGAGCCCGCTGGCATGCCGGTGGGCAGAGGCTCGTGGCGGGCGAAACCCTGGTCCTGGCCACGGCCTCGGCTGGTCTGCTGCCGCCCCGGTCGGCGGTGATCATCGGCGATACCGGACCCTGGTATGTCGATGCGGCCTCCGGTGCCGTCGGGCGCATCCGCATCCGGGCACCGGCGGTGCTGGCGAACCCGCAAGCCGCGCCATCGGCTCCTGCCAGCGTCCCCAAGCAAAAGCCGGACACTGCGCCGGTGATCATCGAACGGCCGCCGGTGCCGGTGCTGCAGATGACCCGTCTGACCTGTCCGGATGAGCGCGGCCGGCTGCAGACTATCGACGCCATGCTTCTTGGGTTCGACTACGAAGGCGCCGTCATTCCGTTCGACGACGACCGGCAATTCGCCCGCGCCACCACGCCCGACGGGGTGGTGTTCGTCCGGCGTGACCCGAACGCCGAGGCGGCCGCGCGAGATTTGATCCTTCAGGATGGGCTGGTGGCGATGCGGGTGGCTTCCGGCCAGTCAGGTGACAAAGGCCGGCAGGCGTTTGTGTTCCGTGGGCGCGGCGCGCCGGAAGCCTGGGAAGGTTTCATCGCAGATTGCCTGCCGGCGCTGGTGGCGCAGGGCTGGCGGACCGTTGTCGACGCCGGCTTCGGCCCGCCTGCGGTGGAGCAGATCGGGCTCTGCGACATGCAGGTGACGGACGGGCAATGCGGCGGGTTGTCGCTGGATCTTGGGATCGAGATCGACGGCAAGCGGCAGCCCTTGCTGCCGATCCTGCTGCATCTGCGGGAGCAAGGCGGCATGGCGGCGGCGCGGGTCGTCGACAGCCATGTGATCACCAGCACGGAAGACGGCCGCATCCTGCGGCTGCCGGCGGATCGGATCGGCCGGTTGCTGGCCGTGGTGGATGATTTGCTCGAGACAACGGCAGCCCCCGCCGGCGACCGGCTGGACCTGCAGGTCGATCAGGCGGCGGATGTGCTCGACCTGGAGGACATCGTCACCACGCGCTGGCAGGACGGCAGCGCCATTGCCGCGCAGGTCGCCCGGTTCCGCTCTACCGGCGACATGCCGGAGGTGCCGTTGCCGCGCGGCTTCACGGCAGCGCTGCGGCCGTATCAGCAATGCGGGTTGAACTGGCTGCAGCATCTGCGGGCGAACGATCTGGGCGGGTTGCTGGCCGACGATATGGGGCTGGGCAAGACGGCGCAGACGATTGCGCACATCGCCGTCGAAAAGGCGGCCGGTCGTCTCGATCTGCCGGCGCTGGTGGTGGTGCCGACCAGCCTGGTGCCGAACTGGACGGCGGAGCTGGCGCGGTTCGCGCCCGATTTGCGCGTCGCGGTGCTGTATGGCCTCGACCGGCATGAGCGCCGCCGCGACCTGAGCGGCGTCGACGTCGCGATCACCACCTATACCGTGCTGGTGCGCGACATCGAGGATATGGCCGGAATTCCCTGGCATCTCGTGGTGCTGGACGAGGCGCAGGCGATCAAATCGCCGACGGCGAAGGCGACGCATGCGGTGTGCCGGCTGGACACGCGCCACCGGCTGTGCCTGTCCGGCACGCCCATCGAGAACAACCTGGGTGAACTCTGGTCGCAGTTCGCCTTCCTGATGCCCGGCCTCCTCGGCACGCGGAAGAGTTTCAACCGCCGCTTCCGCACGCCGATCGAGAAGGACGGCGACCCGGTGCGCCGCATGCAGCTGGCCGGGCGCATCCGTCCGTTCATCCTGCGCCGCACCAAAGGCGCCGTGGCGACCGAATTGCCGCCGAAACATACGATCCTGCGGCGCATCACGCTCGCGCCGGAGCAGCGGGAGCTGTACGAAACGATCCGGGCGACCATGCATGCCAGGGTCAAGCAGGGGATCGCGCAGCGGGGCATGGCGCAAAGCCATGTGCTGGTGCTCGATGCGCTGCTGAAACTGCGGCAGGTGTGCTGTGATCCGCGGCTGGTGAAACTGGGGTCGGCTGGGCTGGAAGCTTCATCGAGCAAGCTGGAGGATCTGCTGGAGATGGTTGGCGAGATGCTGGCCGAGGGACGGCGGATTCTGCTGTTCTCGCAGTTCACCTCGATGCTCGATCTGATGAAGCCGGCGCTGGCGGAAGCCGGCATCCGCTTTGTCGAACTGCGCGGCGATACGGCGGACCGGGCGGAACCGGTGCGCTGCTTCGAGGCTGGCGAGGTGCCACTGTTCCTGATCAGCCTGAAAGCAGGCGGGCGCGGCCTGAACCTGGTATCGGCCGATACGGTTATTCATTACGATCCGTGGTGGAACCCGGCGGTGGAGGACCAGGCCTCCGACCGCGCGCACCGGATCGGGCAGACGAAGTCGGTGTTCGTCTACAAGCTGATTGCCGCCGATACGGTCGAGGAGCGGATCGTGGCGCTACAGGAACGGAAGGCCGAACTGGCAAATCTTGCATTGAGCCAGGACGGGATGGCGGTGCCCGCGCTGGACGCGGAGGATATCGACTTCCTGTTCGGCGAAGAAGCCAAGCGGCTGGCGGCGTAACGATTCGGGGACGGCACAGACGCTCGGCCGTCATGGCTTGGGCAATTCAGCATCGTCATGGCCGGCGCAGGCGCAAGGCTACAATCGGGTAATTGGCGGCGTCCGTTGCTTTTACGTCATGGCGGGCGAAGGCCCGCCATTCACGCCTTGCGGTTGAAAATCCCGCACGGATACAGCGCGTTAGGGGCAAAGCCGTGGATGGCGGGCCTTCGCCCGCCATGACGGTGGAGAGGCTGTGGCGGATCATCCAGAATCCGGTGCAGCTTGTCTTAACGCCCATGGGGCCTTCGCCCCCATGACCGGGAGAGGCTGTGCCGGTTCGTTCGGCATCCGATGCAGCTCATCTTAGCACCATGAACCCTGCGCCAACCATAACGATTAAGCGACGACCCGCCCCTGCAACGTGGCGTTACCCTGCGCCGCCGGCGGACAACACATTGCCGAACAGGTCCCACGTCTTCCCGGTCCAGCGCATGAGCTGGATCTGGCTGATCGTGTGGTAGTTGGTCGGGCTGGTGTTGACGCGGATGCCAGGCAGCAGGGCCGGGACCTCGACATTCTTCAGATTGGTTGCCTGCTTCATCAGGTTTTCCCGCGAGAAGTCGTTGCCGCACTGCTTCAGCACCGGGATCATCGTCATGACCGCGCCAAAGCCGTAGACATAGAACGCATCATTCAGGTCCACGCCCGGGATGTACTTGGTCATGATCTCCCGCCACAGCACCATGCCTGGATCGTTCTTCCACTGCTGGTCGGTGGGATCCTTGTAGTATTGGTTGCTGATGACGCCGACCGCCTTGTCGGCACCGGCCGGCTCGATCACCGCGCCGACCGAGCTTGACACGTTGGACAGCAGCGTCAGCGTGTTCCACTTCATGTCGGCAATCTTGCGGATCGCCTGCGCGGCGAATTTCGGCGTGGCGGCCAGCAGCACGCTGGACACGTTCGCCTGCTGCATGGTGATGAGCTGGCTGTCGATCGTGGCGTCGGTCACCTCATAGGACGCGGCGCTGACGAGTTTGTCGTAGCGGTCGCCGAGCACGTCCTTGAAGCCGGTGAGGTAATCCTTACCGAAATCGTCGTTCTGGTACAGGATGCCGATCCGGCCGTCGGGCTTCTCTTTTAATGCGTATTTCGCCAGGATCTGCGCCTCGACGCGGTAGCTGGGCTGCCAGCCGATGGTCCAGGGCCAGGCCACCGGGTCCTGGAACTTGTCGGCGCCGCTGCCGACGAAGAGATGCGGTACCTTCTTCTGGTTGACGTATTTCAGGAACGAGGTGTTGGCCGCGGTGCCGAGTGTGTTGCACAGGCAGGCGACCTCATCCTGTTCGACCAGGCGGCGCACCTGCTCGATGGCCTTCGGCGGCGAATAGGCATCGTCATAGGAGAGGAACTTGACCTTGCGGCCGTTAACGCCGCCCTGGTCGTTGAACCATTGCCATGTGGCGGTATGGGCGCGTCCGATCGCGCCGTAGGCCGAGGCCGGGCCGCTGTACGCGGCCGTGCTGCCGATGCGGATTTCCGTGTCGGTGACGCCGCCTTCCGCGCGCCTGATGACATAGGGCGCGGCTGCCACAAACAAGCCGCCCGCCGCCGCCTTCAGCAAACTCCGCCGCCGCATCGTCCGTTCCTCCTGTGTCGTGCATGCCGTCAGTTGCTGCATGCGTGCGGGCAAGCGTAGGGCGGACCATCGGTATGAGCAACAGTATGGATGGGGTCCTGGCCTCGTCCACGAGGCTGGGCCGCATGACCTTATTATGCCGTATTATTCTGGAGTTTATTCGATATTCCGACGACAACCTGGTGGCAGACTTGATGCACCGATCGTTACCTTCAGGCAGTCGGCGTGCGGTTATTAGCAAGATTTAATGAACTACAGATGTACACAGCTTCACGCAGAAAGGTCATGACGTCCTGCAGTTATCCTTGCGTGCTTCGGCTTATCATCATGTCAATCTCGACGATGCGTCCCTTGATGCCAGCGACAGGGTGGGAGACGCCTTCATCGGGGACTGCCGCAAACCGATCGCAAGGTAAACGAATTCATGATCCGAGGGTAACCTGGCGCGTGTTATCCGATCGGGTGCACGGCACGAATCATCTGTGTGCATCTGTGGTTCACCGTCATTGACTAACAGCGCCCCGCTGGGGCCGGTCAGCCGCTTCCGCATCCGCGCAGATCAGCAGATGCGACACCTCGCCAACGCCTCAATCCACCCAATCACCCGCGGCTTCAATCTCCGCTGCAATCCGCTCTGCCACCACATAGGCCGCCTCGGCCACCTCCCGCGATAAGCCGGCCCCGTGCTCAAAACAGGCGCCTTCGACCGCAAACACCAGCAGCTCCGCCGGTGCGGTCCCCAGGACCCGAGCGAGGGCCACCGCCTCGGTCAGGCCAATCGCGTGGCTGGACGAAACCGGGACGCCAGGTGGCAAGTGCTGCTCATCCAGATCGAAGCGGTACAGTCGCCCAGGCGTGCCGGCGGGTTCGGCCGCGTCAATGCAGATCACCCGATCGAAGCCGGCCCAGTCGTCCAGCAGACCCAGCAGGTCACCCAGCCGCGTATGCAGAGCGACGCCTTCGGGCACGCGCCCTACCAGCAGGCGCACCACCATCGCGCCGACACCGTCGTCGCCGCGGTCAGGATGGCCGATCCCCACCACCAGGGTCTTCATCCGCGATGGACGGTCAGCTTGAGGAAATGCGTCGAGCACGAAATGCACGGATCGTAGTTGCGGATGATCTGTTCGCAGCGGTGGCGGATGACGTCGTCCGGCTCATCCATCACCTGCGCCGCGCCAACCCTCAGGTCGGCCTCAATGCTCGGCTGGTTCTGCGAAGTCGGCGGCACGATGCGTGCCGTCTTCACGCTGCCGTCCGCCTCGAACGTGTAGTGATGCCAGCAGATACCGCGCGGCGCTTCACTGCAGCCAAAGCCTTCGCCGGCGCGCGGCTCCAACGCAACGAACGGGGCCGGCGGCGGGTTGTACTCGGCGATGATCCGCATCGCTTCCTCGCAGGCGTAGACCACTTCCACCGCGCGGACGATAATGCTGCGGAACGGATTGCGGCACACCGGTCCCAAGCCCGCCTCATGCGCCAGCGCCTGCACCGAGGCGGGCAGGCGGTCGAAGTTCAGCGCGTAGCGCGCCATCGGCCCGACCAGATAGGCGCCGCGCGCTTTCACGACCGAGTGCAGCGCGGTGGAATGTTCCTCGTGCCGCTCCTCGAACACCGTGTCGTAGTCGGCGATATCGATATCGATGCCTTTCGACGACACCAGGCGGCCCTCGTTCATCGGGTATTCGTCGGGGTGCCGCATGGCGACGAATTCGTAGTCCTGCTCCAGGTCGGGGAACGGGAACTGCGCCACCCAGCGCAGCGTCTGCACCGCCAGGTCACGCGCGCCCTTCAAGCTTTCCCCCAGTGGCGCCAGTTCCGCCCGCGTCGGCACCCGGTAGAAGCCGCCGGGACGGATGCTGACCGGGTGGATTTCGCGCCCGCCCAGCACGCGCATGATCTCATTGCCGACTTTCTTCAGTGCCAGCCCGCCGCGCACCGCGTCGCCGTGGTCGCGTGCCATCTGGATACCGTCGGGGAAGCCGAGGAAGTCGGGCGCATGCAGCATGACGATGTGCAGCGCGTGGCTTTCAATCCACTCGCCGCAGTAGATCAGTCGGCGGAGCGCGCGCAGTGGACCATCCACCGTGGCGCCGAACGCGTGTTCGATGGCATGGACGGAGCTGTTCTGATAGGCGATCGGACAGATGCCGCAGATCCGCGCGACGATGTCCGGGATCTCCATGTACGACCGGCCGCGCAGCAGTGCCTCAAAAAAGCGCGGCGGCTCGAAGATGCGCAGCTGTGCGCGCGCCACGACGCCGTTCTCGATGTGCAGATCCAGCGCGCCTTCGCCCTCGACGCGGGCGAGATAGTCGACCTTGATCGTCTTAGTCGCCATGCGCTTCGCTTTCCGTCCGGAACGGTTCGGCCGCAGCGTTGAAGCTGCGGAAGGCGTGGTGGATGGTCCGCGGCGTGGCGCCGAGCGCCTGCCATTCGCGCGCCAGGGATGCTGTGTTTGGCGCTTCCATCGGACCGTAGCAGCCGTAACAGCCGCGATTATACGCCGGGCAGATGGCGCCGCAGCCGGCATGGGTCACCGGCCCCAGACACGGCGTGCCGCGCACCATGACACAGACTGTACCGCGCAGCTTGCACTCGATGCAGACGCTGTGCGCGGCGATCTGCGGATAGCGCCCGGCGAGGTAGGCGGAGATCACCTCCACCAACTGCAGCTTGTTGATCGGGCAGCCGCGCAGTTCGAAATCCACCGGTACATGCGCGGAGATCGGCGTCGAGGTCTCCAGCGTCTTGATGTAGCCAGGCGTGGCGTAAACCGCGGCAATATAGTCCTTCACGTCAGCGAAGTTGCGCAGCGCCTGGATGCCGCCTGAGGTGGCGCAGGCGCCGATGGTAACAAGGAATTTTGACTGTGCCCGCACGGCGCGGATGCGCTCCGCATCGTGCGCCGTGGTAATCGACCCTTCCACCAGCGACAGGTCGTACGGGCCATCGGAAATCGCGCTGGAGGCTTCCGGGAAATTGGCGATTTCCACCGCGCCCGCGACGGCCAGAAGTTCGTCCTCGCAATCCAGCAGCGACAACTGGCAGCCGTCACACGATGCAAACTTCCAGACGGCGAGGCGGGGTTTCGGGCGGTCCGCCATGGTCAGATCTCCCGCACGGCAAAGAACGGGGCGATGCGGTCGAAGCTCATCACCGGGCCGTCCTTGCAGACGAAGGTGGGGCCGAACTGGCAATGGCCGCACAGGCCGATGGCGCATTTCATGTTGCGCTCCATCGAGACATAAATCCGTTGCCGGGGAATGCCGGCGTCGGACAACGCCAACGCGGCATAGCGCATCATGATCTCTGGCCCGCACACCATGGCGACGGTGTCGGGCGGGTCGAAGGCGGCGCGGCGGATCAGGTCAGTAACGACGCCGACATTGCCGCGCCAGTCGGTGCCGGCATGATCCACGGTGATCTGAATGTCGACGTCCAGCCGCTTGCGCCATTCCTCGACTTCATGCCGGTACAGCAGGCTGGCCGGTTCGCGGCTGCCCAGCAGGATCGATACGCGGCCAAAGCGCGCGCGGTTGGCCATGATGTCGTAGACCACCGGCCGCAACGGCGCGAGGCCGAGACCCCCGGCGACCACCACCACATCCGCGCCAGCCGCTTCCTGCATCGGCCAGGCGGTGCCGTAGGGGCCGCGCAGGCCGATTTGCGCCCCGGGCTGGAG
>JAFEFW010000144.1 GCA_018240405.1 Pseudomonadota bacterium | reverse complement strand
CATGGTCGATGGCCGCCAGTGTCGGCTCCCACCGCAGCCAGAGCACCGCGATCAGCGTGACGCGGGCAAACGCCAGCGTACCGAAGCCGGCGGCCAGGAGACTCCTGTATCGGTGCCAGCTCGGCCCGGCAACGATGCCGCCCAACAGAAAGAAGGAAATCGCCCAGGGCAGGCGATAGTCAATGAAGGAGGTGTGGGCGGCGATGTTCGGCAGGACAAGCCACAGCAGGGCCATCAACGGCACGACAAACGCCAGCACGCGGTGAACGCGCACAGCCCGTAGCACCAGCGCCACCGCCAGGCCGGCGAGCGCCAGCGCCAGCAGGGCGGTCTCCAGCCTGGGTTGCGTGAACAGAGTGATCGCGGCGACAGAGCGCAGCTTTTCCTGCAGCGTGCTGAACCGGACGACATTTTCCGCCGCCATCGCCGGATCGGCTGTCGGGCTCAGCAGCAGGAACACGGCCAGTACCGGCACGAGGCAGCCGACCGGCGCGATCTGCCGGCGCAGGATCTCCGCCGGCAACCGGCGCCAATGGCCGCGTGACGCCTCGAACGCGGCGGCCAGTTCGCAGCCGCCCAGGGCAAGTGCGAACAGGCCGAACGCGGCCAGGTGGCACAGCAGCAGCGCGAACCCCAGGGCCATGACCAGCGGCAGCCGCCATCCCGCCAACGGGCGCAGCCGCAGGTACCAGCCAAAGGCAACCAACGCGAGGCCGACACCAAAACAGTAGCTGAGAAATCCGTACTGGAACGGGCCACCATAGACGAGCAGCGGCGCGACCCGATACGCCGTGGCTGTGCCGTCGCTGACAGCGCGATTGACCGACCGCGTGCCCAGGAACAACATCAGCACGGTCACGATACAAAACGCTCGCACGGCGCCATCCGGCGACAGCACCGGCCGCAGTGCCAGCACGAAGAGTTCCAGCGCCAGGTTCGGCACCAGCGCCCAGTGCGGGACATAGAATGCCTGCAGGTTCGGACTGTTGTGCCAATCTCGCAGGATGTACATCCGCGCCAGGTGGTTGGGCAGGTCCGCGAGCGGCAGATGCTGCGTCAGCAGCAGCGGCAGGATCGTCACCGCAACGACGGCAGCGTCGATCCAGAACACTCTGCTGCGCGTCCAGACGGCCTCACGCGTATACGGGACAGAGCGGGACATCGGCATGCAGGCTACCTTCAGTACGAAGCGCCTGAGCAACCCGCCCGCCCGTCATGGCAGAACATGGTGCGTGGGAGCCAACGCAATCCGCGCGCCGTGCGGCTCGTCCTGGGTCGTCATGCTTCGGCTCGGCCGGGCGTGACGAGGAAAGACGGGCAGGACGTCGCTCGCGGATAAGCGCCCATAACGCCATTGCGTTCGGCAGACGGACCGGGACGGCGGGTCCCGGCACAAGACGGCGCACCTCACACGGATGCAGCGCCGCGGGCCAGCGGTCCGTGCATCAATACCGCGCTATCTGTCAGCGCACCGGGTCGAGCCAGTGCTCCTCCACAACGAACAGCGCGGCGCAGGCCGGCACCCACGCAGCGGCCGCTTCCTCAATATCCACCACGTTGTCGAACCATGCATGCGCCATGGCGGAGACATGCACCGGCAGGTGCGGCACGGTGCTGTTGGGCGCGGCGCCCTGGCCCCGGACGCGGTAGTTGGTCAGGCCGCGCAGGCGGGGCGTGTCGGCCAGCGTCCTGGGGTCCGGCGGATCCAGCAGCAGCAACGAAATGCCGCCGGCGGATGGCGCGCGCGGCACGATCTCCTCCGTCTCCGCCGAGACCCGGGATACGGCGCCGACGAACAAGCGGGAATCGACATTGCAGGCGTCCATCTCCGGCGAGCCCTGCGCCAGCTTGCGATCGGCATCGTTGGCGAAGAACAGGATCGGGAAGCCATCGATGCGCAGGGCGCGGGCGGCCGGCGTCGTCAGCGGCGAGTCCAGCACGTGACACTGCATATACCGGCTCAGGCCAGCGAATTTGCACACCAGCGGACCGTGCACGTCCAGCCAATGGCGGCGGAACCGCGCCAGCGGGACCTGGTCCTGCCGGCGCATCAGGCTGATAGCGGCGATCATCGCGATGACCCTTCGTACTGCAGGATGTAGAGACCGGAGTCATAGTCGGTGGCGTATATCAGCCCGTCCTGCGCCACGTAGAGATCGGCCGTGTGGCGCACCTTGGCCCGTCCGCGCAGCGGTTCCATGAACTTCGTCGGCTGCGGTGGCACGAAATAGCCGGCCTCCTCCGGACGGAACGGGTTGGAGATGTCGAACGCACGTACCCCGGCGCTCTGCCAGGTGGCGAAGACGGTGCTGGAATCCTGCCAGGAACCGGGCCGGTGCTCGTGAAGGTTGTGCGGACCGAACTGGCCGCCCATGGCAAAGTAATCCTGCTCCGCCGGTTGCGGCATGGTGGCGATGCTGACCGGGTTGGTCTTTTCGCGGATGTCGAAGACCCAGGTGTGCTTCACCGGTTGCTGGTCGATATTCAGCGTTGCCTCATCGGCCACGATCAGCAGGTTGCGGTCGTGCAGTGGCACGGCGTTGTGGGTGCCGCCGCCGAAGGGCGGGCACCAGTTCCGGTGCGCGAGCAGTTTCGGCGCCGTCGGGTCGTGCACATCCAGGATGGTCAGCCCGCCGTCGCGCCACGACCCGTAGGCGTAGCCGTCAAATACGATGGCGTGGTGCAGCGCGTAGCGTTCTTTCCAGGTCGGCGTCTCGCCCGCGGCAGCGTTCATACCGGGGATCCACCACCGTCCGACCTCGCGCGGCTTCGTCGGATCGGCCAGGTCGATGACGATCAGGATATGGTCGATGAACCCGTCCAGCAGCGCCGAGGCATAGGCGTAGCGCCCACCGCTCCACCAGATGCGATGGATACCCAGGCCCTCGACCTCCAGGAAGCCGATGCGGCGTGGGTTCACCGGATCCTTGACGTCGTAGACCGTCATCCCGGCCATGTAGTCCTCGCCGCGCTTGCCGTAGCGGCGACTGTCCACCTGCGCGGAGCCACCGTAATATTCCTGAGCCGTCAGGATTGCTTTCTGGTCGGCTTCCTGGATGCCCAGCAGAAGATCCTCGGCCTGCTGCAAATGCATGGACAGCGAGTTTGGATGGCCGGCGACAAAGTTAACCGGCTTCGGATGGCGCGGGTCGCGCACGTCGGTGACCATGATGCCGCGGGAGACCCTGGTGCCAACATAGGCGTAGCCTTTGTGTACCATGACCTGGATGCCGTCGCTGCGGCCGCCCTGGTCGGTGTGGCCGACAAAGCTGATGTTTTTCGCCGCTTCCGGGACGATCATCGCGGTGTTTCCCCATTTATGGTTGTCAGCTTACTCCAGGGCGGAGAAAGCGGAAGCGTGCCGCGGGGATGACCGGCAGAGGCGGTGCGTGCGGCTTTGAACCGCCAAGCCGCAATGACGCCAAGATGTTACACGTTCTCTACGGGATCTATGCATCTTCCCTTGCCACGCTGTGCGACGTATGGCCGCTCCGCGCCAGCGCCACGCGCTGTCGATGCTATGTCTTCAGCGACAAACCGGCAAAATCCATTGCGGCTGATGCAGGGCACCAGAGTCAGGAATGGCACCGTCGTCTTTGCGTCTCCGCGACTTGGCGGTCCAAAGCCACGCACGCCATACCCATCCGGTAACCCACGTCTGTCCGACACCGATCATGCTGCACCGCACGACAACCTGATTGACAATCCCGAGTAAGCCGGTCAGCCTCCAAAGCGTTCTATTTGTGCAGTGCAATAGAACCCAAGACAAAAGACGATCTCAGGGAGGCTTCATGTCGACTGCCCGCCGCGTGTCCCGCCGGACCGCCTTAAAAGTCGGAGCCGGCGCCGCGGCGCTGCCGCTGGTCCACATCCGGACTGCCGGCGCGGCAGGCAAACTGAACATCGGGCTGGTGGACCACTGGGTGCCCACCAGCAACGAGAAGATCAAGGAACAGGTCCTGTTCTGGGCCGATAAGAACAAGGTCGAGGTCAACGTCGACCGCATCACCACGGTCGGTGCCAAGCTGCAACTGACGGGCACGGCCGAAGCACAGTCTGGCACCGGTCACGACATGATGACGTTCCTCGCATGGGACTCGCAGGCGCATGCCGCCAAGCTGGAGCCGGTGGACGACATCATGGCGCGCCTGGTGGCGAAATACGGGCCGCAGAACGAAGTCTGCCAGTACCTCGGCCGGGCCGATGGCCACTGGATCGTCATCCCCTCCAGCTTCAGCAGCCAGTACAAAGGCCCCTGCGGCCGCATCAGCCTGCTGAAGAAATACGCCGATCTCGACGTCGTCGAAATGTATCCGGCTCGGCCGGAGCGCACCAAGCTCGCCGAAGCGTGGACGTACGAACGCCACCTCAAAGCGGCCGAAGCCTGCCACAAGGCCGGGTTCACCTTCAGCATCGGCCTCGGCACCACGCCCGACTCCGTCGACACGGTCGGCGCAATCTTCCGCGCCTACGGCGCCGAGTTGGTCAACGCCAAGGGCGAGATCACCGTCAACTCCGACAACGTGCGGGAGGTGCTGGAATACGGCCAGCGCCTGGTGAAGGTGTTGCCCGCACAGGCCACCAGCTTCGACGACGCCTCGAACAACCGCGACCTGATCGGCGGCAAGACGGCCATGATCTGGAACCCGCCGTCAGCCTGGGCCGTGGCGAAGCGCGACGCCATCGACGTGGCGTCCGATTGCTGGACCTTCCCCGCCCCCGCCGGCCCAAAGGGCAGCTTCACGCCATTCCTGCCCTTCCACTGGGGCGTCTGGAAGGCCAGCCAGAACAAGCCGGCCGCCAAGGACCTGATGGAATGGCTGATGCAGCGCGAGCAGATCGAACCGCGCTGCTTCGCCGCGCAGGGCTACGACATCCCGCCCTTCCCCAGCATGGCGGACATCAAGGTGTGGGAGGAAGTCGAGCCGCCGAAAGGCACGGTCTACAACTACATCCTGCGGCCGACGCACCATTCAACCGCGCATATCGCCGCCTTCCCGGCGCCGCCGGATATCGGTGTCCAGATCTACAACCGCGGCACGCTGGCGACGATGTTCTCCAAGCTGCAGAGCGGATCGTCGCCGAAAGAGGTCATTGCGTGGGCGCAGGCGGAACTGGAAGGCTTCGTCCGCTAACGCCATTGCCCGCGGGGCACGGTCCGCGCCGCCCCCGTCTGGCGATCGTGCCCCAAGGCTTTCTGCCCGCTTCGGTGGCTGCTATTCTCCCCGCGAACGCCTATCGGGAGAAACGGCCACCATGAATGACAGCGTCTTCGACTATTCCCGTCTTTATCGCAACGGCCTGCCCGACCCGGCGCCGAAATGGGCGCCCTTCCCAAAATACTACTTCATTGGCGGCAACAACGACCCGGAACAGATTCCGATTGAGGGACTGATCGATGCCGCGGCGTCCGTGCTGCGGCGCGAGGGGTCAAAGCTGGCGATCTACAATCTGGGCCTCGGGCCACAAGGCTATCCGGGCCTGCGCCAGTTCGTTGCCGACAAGTCGAAGAAGCACCGCGGCATCAACCTGCCGATCGACGATGTGCTGATCACTACTGGCTCCGGCCAAGGGCTCGACATGATCAGCAATATGCTGATCAACCCCGGCGATACGATCCTGGCCGAGGAATACTGTTACCAGGGCGCACTGAACCGCTTTCGCAAGCTCGGCGCCAAGATTGAAGGCATGAAGCTGGACGCTGACGGCATCGTTATCGATGCACTGTCGAGTCAACTTGCCGACCTGAAGTCGCGGGGCATCACGCCGAAATTTATCTACACTATCCCAACGATCCAGAATCCGACGGCGTCGATCCTGCCGCTCGACCGCCGCCACGCGCTGCTGCGACTGGCCCGCGAGTACAATGTCTGCATCTTCGAGGATGAGTGCTACGCCGACCTGATCTGGGACGGGATCGAGGCGCCGCCTGCGCTGTACGCGCTCGACCCGGAATGCGTGCTGCATATTGGTTCGTTCTCGAAGTGCCTCGCCCCTGCCCTGCGACTAGGCTACCTGTTCGCGCCCTGGGAGCAGATGAAGCGACTGCTGCCGCTGAAAGGCGACAGCGGCACCGGTGCGCTGGACCAGATGGTCGTTGCGGAATATTTTTCCAAGACCTTCGACACGCACGTCAACCATCTGAACGGTGTGCTGCGGGAAAAGCTGCGCGTCATGACCGAGGCGGTAGAGCGCGAATTCGGTGCCTCCGCCGAGTGCTGGACGCCGAAGGGCGGTATCTTCCTATGGATCAAGCTGCCGGAAAGCGTCGATGTCAGGAAGCTGATCAAGCCGGCCGCCGAGGCCGGGCTGGTGTTCAACGAAGGTCCGGCCTGGGCCGTCAGCGCCGACAACTCGTTCAACAGCCTGCGGCTGTGCTTCGCCATGCCGGATCATCAGACGATCCGTGACGGTGTCGCAACACTGGCGCAGGTATGTTACGAGCAGACCGGAATTCCGATCCGTAGCGGCAACGTACAGCGCGCCTGACCTGACGCGTAGGGCGCCCGGCCGGTCTATCCGGCCGGCGTCGCCCCTTGCCATCCTGCGTGGCTCGCACCACGCACGATGTCAGTGACCGTGCCATCACGCCTTGGCACAAACCCGGCTCTCAATATCGCAGCGAAGCACAGCGGCGCCGCCACGGTCATGGAACGTGGCGGTCCACTCCGTCGTGGCGCCTTTGCGCTCCAGCACCAGAAAGCCAAAGCCAACGCCACCCCACAACCTGCCATCGCGGTTGAACAGCTTTGCCGTCCGCTCCTTCGTGATGTCCATACCGAGCACTTCGGGATCGTCGAGAGCGTCGCCCGTAGCGCCGATGACGAGCTGCGCCGGCTCCGTCTTTCCCGCCATGAAGGCTTCGAACGCATGGACATGGCCCGACAGCACCAGCGCTGGGCCGGCCACGAGGGGCCGCAGCGCCGATAGCGGGTCGACCATGTTCTTGAACACGTCGCGGGCCGGTTCTGACAGGCTGGCGACGCCACTCCGCTCTATTGCGTCGTGCAGTTCTGCAATGGAATCCGTTTCGCTCGCCGTGTCACCGTTGGTGCGCAGATTGCTGCCGCCCCAGAGCGGTTGGTGCAGAAGCACCCACCGCCAGGTGGCCTGTGGCATCGTCTTGTCGGCAGAGTCCGTCAGCGCCTTGAAGTTTGCCGCATAGGCCGCTGCACGCTCGAAACGCCCGTAGTCGTCTTCGGCGTGCGCCGTGTCCAGAACTTGCAGCACGACATCGCCGAAGCTCAGGGCATAGCCAAATGGATAGGTGCTGGCCTTGGTTGATCCGTCCGCTTGGCAAGCACGAGCCGGCGTCACGTCAGAGGGCGGCGCCAACAGAAAGAACCAGCCGACGCCGGCACGTTGGCAGTCCTCATGGTTGCCGCGCACCATGACCCACGGGGCAAGGCGGAGGAGGCTGGCGGCCGGCTGGAAGAAGTCCTCACTCCAGGCGCCCCAGCTGTCACCGTACGGGCTGGCGCCGCAACGGTCGGGCTGCGTGCAAGGGCTTTCACGATAGTGATAGTCGCCCACATGCACGATCAGATCAGGCCGCGGCATTGCCGCCGCCACCTGGGCGATGACCTTGAACGGCCACTCCTTATCACGCATGCAATCCTGCGCCGCCCGGTAATAGACGATCCGGCACCCGGTATCGCCAATAACCAGCACACGGTTCAGTTGCCGCGGCCGCGCCGGCAGCACATGGCCGGCGACCTGCACCGTCGCCCCGGAGTCGTATGACAGTTCGCAGACCACCACGGGGAAGGCCGCCGGTGCAACGGAGCGCCGCGCCACCATCGGCCGCTCCTGCCCGTCCAACACCAGCATCGGACAGGGTGCGTTCGCCGGCACGATGGACCGGACCGTGCTGCGCCTCTCGCCAGGCTTCTCGCCGGTAAGCTGCACCCATGTGTAAGGCTCGGCCACCGTTGCTGCAGCCACGACAGCCGGCGCGGACCGCGGCGTGGTGAACGCGTCGAAGGCCTGGATCAAGCCCAGCATGACGACCATGGAAGCGATAAACATGCCGGTTCCGACGGCAGCGCTTTGCCAGTACCACCGTTCCGGCAGGTAGCGCCACTGGCCAACAATCCAGGCGAGCCCAGCGCCGACGGCGGCGGCGACAGCAATAATGACAAGCACGCGGGACGCGGCCGCCGAGGGCTCCAGGGCGATCAGCAGCGCTGCGCCTACGACGCCAAGAACCGCCGCGATGAGGATCCAGGGCAGCGCGGGTATCCGGGGGTTGTTGTCCATGGCCGGGCCTCAGCTCTTGGCACCATCGGGTGGCGGTGGCTTCGCACCGGCCTGCGCCGCAATGGTGCTGAGAGTCGCGTTTTGCGTGCGGGACCCGACACTCGACCCAAAGTAAAAGCTGATAATACTGGCCCAGCCGGTACCGACGACGCCGGTCATGGTCAGCAGCAGGTCCCGGAATTCTGATGAAAGCTGCCGCTGGGCGAAAAGTAGCAGGTAAATCAGCAGGAAGAAGCCGACGCTCACGCCATAGGCCAGCATCCGCAGGGTGAAGCCGTGGTTGCGTATTTCCTCACAGGGGTCGCATTCCGTGGCCGCGGTGCGTGGATACGTCGTGCGCCAATACGCTTCGGCCGGTGCCAGCGCGCCGCCGATCAATGAGCGGTTGGCGTTCAGCACGGTGTAGAGGTCCCGGGCGTCGGCATTGTCCATGACCGGCTGTCCGGCGTCCCGCA